>JAXIPJ010000359.1:0-16580 GCA_045402985.1 Anaerolineales bacterium | reverse complement strand
TGAGCCGTTCAAGCCTTCGGGACGCTGAGTATTATCATTTAGAATTATGGCAGCCCAAAGCAAATTGCTTGAGGGTCATGTAAATCGTTGTTATTCCAATTTGGAGAGGTAGCTATGACCATCATTCAAACACAGGGAGTTCACCATATTACTTTTGTTGGCTCCAATCGTCAGGCGATCATTGATTTCTATCAAGGTGTGTTGGGCATGCCGCTCGTATTCGAACAACCGAATCTGGACGTGCCTGACGAGCTGCATCTTTATTTTGACCCAGGCGATGGACGTTTGATCACGTTCTTTGTCCGCCCGACGCGCGTCAATGACCCAACGCCGAATCCACAGAATATTGGTAACTTGCATCACATTGCCTACAACGTTTCGCGCGCGACCTATACTCAGGTGGCAGCGCGCTTGAAGGAATTTGGCATCGAAAATACGGGTCCCATCGATCGAGGCTTCATGGACTCGATCTACTTCCGTGACCCCAATGGTCAATTGCTCGAAATGGCTTGCTTTAAGTTTGTTCCCCCCGAAGGCTATACCCTGGCAGACGTCCTCAGCGTTGCGCATCGCTTGCGCGTACAGAGCGGAGATTATGCCATTGCTGATAAGCATATCGCCGATGCAATTGCGGAATTAAGCGCTCAAAAAGTGTCTGTAGCCTAAGTGCGAAATTTGTAATTATGGTTTCCGCCGAAAGCGACCCGCGTCGTGCTGGAACGATTTGGATGCTCGATCTCCATCAACCTACGCCTGTTGTAAAGCCTCGACTCGAGGCAAGCTTTTGCCGCGTTTCGACAGAGTCTGTACCTGAACTGGCCCTCGCGATGGGCAGTGACTCTTCCACAGAAATACTCAAACGACTTAAGTCGGGCCGGCGCTGCTACGCTGCACAGCTTGATGGCAACCCCGCTCGTACCATCCGAGAAATTCAAAGAAATGAGCGGGGCAAGCTTGTGGCGTATGGGTGGGTAAGCTTCAATGAGGAATTCATCGGGGAACTAAAGCTGCGCCTTCGATTACTTAGTGGCGAAGCTTATATTTGGGATTGCGCCACCTTGCCTGAATTCCGCCAGAATCATCTTTACAGTGCGTTGCTGGCATATATCGTTGGGGAATTGCGCGCGGAAAAGTTCCAGCGGGTTTGGATCGGTGCTGACCTGGACAACAGCATTTCACAACGCGGCATCTCTCGCGCTGGATTCGTCCATGTAGCCGACCTGGTCGTGGCACGAGTTTTAGCTTTACGTCAGGTATGGGTGCAGGGATTGCCTGAAATACCAGATACTCTGGTTGCGGAGGCCCGCCGCGTATTCTTGAATAACCGCGATCAGGTGTGGTTAACGGTTCCTTCTTCCGCTTCATAAGGAACAAATCGCACGCTTTCCACGTCCTTTAAGCGCACCTTCAAAAGTGGTATTATTGCGCCTATCCCGGAATAATATATGATAGAAAATACAACTTCCATAGCGTCTCCTTCCCGTTCGGTGGATTTTGGACGGGCTTTTAATTTCCTGCTTCATCCTCGTGATGAAATAGCTAAACTGGTGGGGAATGAAAAAGCATCCTGGCTTACTCCCAT
The DNA here is from genome assembly GCA_045402985.1 of Anaerolineales bacterium. Taxonomy (GTDB): domain Bacteria; phylum Chloroflexota; class Anaerolineae; order Anaerolineales; family Villigracilaceae; genus Defluviilinea. The sequence continues at coordinate 14,998 of JAXIPJ010000359.1, read as the reverse complement.
GCTCATTTTGAGCATCGCCTTATTGGCACGCGTATTCGTGAGCGGATATTTACAGGCGCGCGCCGCGGCCCTGGGTGAAATAACCCTACCACCCGATTGGCAGTTCTGGACCCCGGAGATGCAAAATAATTATATGCAGGCCATCCAGACGACGCAGGGACCCGCGTTTGTTTACGTGATTCCCATCGTGAGCGGTTTGATAAAGCTGTGGGTGGGATGGGTACTGCTCGCTGGATTGTTCCACTTGCTATCTACATTGCTGGGTGGGCGCGGCGCGATGAGGTCCGCGTTGAATGTGGTGGCGTGGGCAAGCCTGCCGTTCGCGGTGCGCGACCTTCTGCGGGTGGTCTTTATGTTGATCGTCGGGCATCCGATCTCCAGCCCGGGGCTTTCTGGTTTTGGAGGAAGTTCTGTTTTTGTTTCTCAATTGCTTGCCAATTTTGATCTTTTCTTTTTATGGCACGCCTTTCTGTTGGCCATCGGAACGAGTTTGGTGGATTCGCTGCCAGCTAGAAAGGCTGCATTGTCTGTCTCAATTGTGCTGGTGATTTCCCTGCTTGCCCAGGCTGGGCTGGGTTCCCTGGGCGCGAGTATGAGTGGATTCATCGTCAACCGTCCGTTCTTTTAAAACGATAATGTCGTCTGCATTTATCCGTATTGAAAACCTAAAAAAATATTTTCAGATGGGTACTACGACTGTACGCGCGCTGGATGATATTGATCTCGAAATTCCAGCCAATTCGTTTACAGTGGCAATGGGGCCGTCCGGTTCAGGCAAGAGTACATTGTTATATTTGCTTGGAGGGTTGGACCGTCCCACCAGTGGTACTATGGTCGTCAATGATCAGCGGCTCGATGAAATGGACGAGAATCGGCTGGCGATCTTCAGACGTGAAACGGTTGGCTTCATCTTTCAATCTTTCAATCTTATTCAGAGTATGACGGCGGAGGAAAATGTCGGTTTCCCAATGCAGTTCGCGGGCATCACGCCGAAGGTCCGCGCGGAGCGTTCGCTGGATCTCTTAAATCGAGTCGGGCTTTCCGACCGGGGTTATCATCGTCCAGGCGAACTCTCGGGTGGGCAGCAGCAACGAGTGGCCATTGCGCGCGCGTTGGTCAACAATCCCCAGCTGGTCCTTGCGGATGAACCGACTGGAAATTTAGACACTGCCAGCGGAGCCAGCATTATGCAGTTGCTTTCTGAACTTCATGAAGCCGGAAGAACTGTTCTGGTGGTTACGCATGACCCGCGCATGGTGCGTTTTGCCACACATAAAATCTTTTTGCTGGATGGGCGACTGGTCAGTGAAGATGAATATCGCGCGGCCAACCTTGAGCTTGAATAGGAATCAAAAGTATGCAAAATAAGAGATCATTGATCGGGCTTGTCATCGTTGGTGTCATGATGGTTTCAGCTGTGCTGCCATTTACAGCCAGTGTCGTTACCGCTGCGCAGGTTCCAACCGCGACGGACACGCCTACCGCTACGAGTACATTCCAACCTACAGCAACGCCGACGCAATCCAATCAGTCTGGTTCGTTCGTGCGCCCGCAGATCGCGGTGAAGTCTTATCGAACTAACCCTGGTTCTGTTCAATATGGTGAGGATTTCAAGTTGTTTATCAGGCTCAAAAACGAGGGTCAGGTGAAAGCCTCAAATGTACAAGCGACATTTGCGCCCGGTGATTTTCTTCCGTTGAAAAATGGGGGCGTTATTGTTGTGGGGGAACTTGGCGCAGATAACGCAGTAGATATTGAACAATCTTTGACCGCCTCCGCTTACCTATATGGCAATTCATCTGTGGAGATGACTGTGTCCTATTACGATGAGAACGGCGCATCTTACAGTGAGAAATTTACTATTAATATTTTGGCGGGGGGCGGTAGTTTCGTGAATGTAGCCACATCCACGCCTACTGGGGTCAATCGTTCGCAATTGGTGATCTCCGGTTATCAGACAAATGTCGTTGTGCTGGAGCCTGGTGTCCAGTTCACGCTGCAGATGATCGTGCAGAATGTTGGCAGTGCAATGGCGAAAGGCGTGACCATGATCGTCGGAGGGGGATCCGCTTCTTCATCCGGTGGTGAAACGCCAGCATCCGGGGGAGTCTCAGGTGGAGGTGGTGAGTTCTCCAATTTCGCGCCAGTGGGTTCATCCAATGTCCAGTCGCTGGGAGATATTGATAAGGGTGCGTCCATCAGTGCCACCCAACAATTGATCGCCAATGTTTCAATTAATCCCGGGGCGTATCCGGTGAAGGTGACCTTCTCTTATTTTGATAATAAGAACAATCTGATCAATGATGAGCAGGTGATCACATTGCTGGTGTATAACCTGCCGAACGTGGATGTGAGTTTTTATCAACCGGTGATCTCGTTGATGGCCGGACAGCCAAATCCACTGCCGCTTCAGTTGACGAATCTTGGCAAGCGCTCAGTGGTGTTGGGCACGATGAAGATCCAAACGGATAACGGCTCGATTGAAAATTCTGAAACGCTGGTAGGCGCGCTGGATACAGGTGGCTATTTCACATTTGATTCGCTTGTGATTCCCGATGCACCTGGCACACTGACGATCTCAGTCACAATTGATTACACCGACGATTTTAACCAGGCTCGTACGATCACGGATAATCTTTCACTTGAAGTGATGGAAATGCCGGTTGAGGAGTTTCCAGACCCATCTCAGGAGGGTGGCGTGGAGGGTAGTGGATTCGAATCAGGTGGTGTTGAAGAGTCGTTCATTCGTAAAGCCTGGCGTTTTGTGCTCGGGCTGCTTGGCCTGGACAGCGCCGCGCCAACGGATTCTCAACCCGCAGTGCCGGAGGAAGTTCCGTTTCCGGATCCAAACGGCGAACCTTCTGTTGGACCTAAAGGCTGATCCTATTAAAGAGGCATTATGAAACCTCTCGATCTTCTCCGTTTGATCTTCGGCAATCTCAACCGCCGAAAAGGCCGCGTTGCACTCACCGCCATCGGTGTGGTCATTGGCACAGCGGCAGTTGTCGTTTTGGTATCGCTTGCCATTGGTTTGCAGAGAAGTGCCAATGAACAACTTTACGGCATCGGTGACCTGACGCAGATCCAGGTGATGCCAGCTTATGGCATGGAGGGTATGGGACCAGTGATGATAAGCGGTGGGGGTGGCAGTGAAAGTAGTGGAGGTCCGCAAGCGCCGAAACTCTTAACCAACAGCGCGCTTAAAGAGTTGAGTTCCATTCCAGGTGTTGTGGCTGCCATCCCGCGTGACTACATGATGGGGAACATAATTATGAAATACAAACGCCTGGAGGGAGGCGCAAATATCATTGGCATCGGGATTAACTCGTTAGCAGATCTTGGCATGGAAGCGGTACAGGGGGACACGGATCTGACCAGAGGCTCGATCATCATCGGACCTCAGGTGGCTGTCAATTTTTACGATCCGCGTCAACGACCCGGACAGGAACCTCCGCCTCCTCCTGATCTGTATGGTGAGACTCTCACCTTTGTGGTCTATCGTTATGATGCGGAGGGAAACGAAACACACAAGAACGTTTCCTTTCGCGTGGTTGGCATGCTGACCGAAACGCTTGGCGAATCAGACTGGTCAATTTTCATGCGCCTGGAAGACTTGAAGGCTCTTAATGAATGGTCCATGAATCGTCGTATTAATTACAACAAGGATGGATATAACCAGGTGGTTGTAAAAGTGGATAATATTGATAATGTGTTGGCGGTCAATGACCAGATCAATGAGATGGGATTTCAGGCATTTACACCCCAATCCTTTGTGCAGGGTATCAATAACTTCTATCTCATTCTACAGGTGATCTTTGGCGGTGTCGGTGCGATTGCCCTGCTGGTCGCCGCGATCGGGATTGCAAACACCATGGCCATGGCGATCCTTGAACGGACGCGCGAGATCGGTTTGATGAAAGCCGTCGGTGCAACCAATCGGGATGTGCTGTCCATTTTTCTGGGTGAAGCTGCCGGCATCGGATTTCTGGGTGGGCTGGGGGGAGTGCTGATTGGCTGGCTGGCTGGACAGGGACTCAATGTGATCGCAATTGTTTATCTCGCGGGTCAGACTGCGCAACAAGGCGGACCACCTCCGAGTGTGGCAGTCTATACTCCAATCTGGCTGCCAATGTTCGCTTTGCTTTTCGCCACGCTGATCGGCTTGATCTCTGGTTTGTATCCAGCTTTGCGAGCCGCAACCATGATCCCAGTGCTTGCACTCAAATATGAATAAATAGTTATGTCATTGCGAGGCGGTTTTCCCTGGTACCGCCCGCCAGGGCAGGTGTGCCGAAGCAATCCCTATTAAATAGGTAAGACTCTGACAACTCAAGATTGCTCACTTGCACCGCACTGCGTTTGGTGCAGTGCAGGTGTCGTCGCACAATTCGCTCCTCGCAAAGACATTTTCAGACTTTGAGAAAGCCGTAAATAGTTCTGCAGTGGGGCTTGTGATTCCAGAAAATATGTTCTATAATATATTTATCAAATCAGGTTTAGTGTGAGAGGAGATCAAAATGTCCAAACGTAATGTTGTCCATGTTGAAATCCCTGCTGTGAACCCGGAAGCTGCAGGCAAGTTCTATCAGGATTTATTCGGGTGGAAACTTCAGCACGACCACGAGTTGAATTACAGCATGTGGGAGGATGGCACTGGCTCTGGCGGCGGCTTCCCGGCCGTTTCAGAGGACACGCCTGCGGGGCAGGTGCTGGTCTACATTGATAGTGAAGATATCGATGCAGACTTGAAGAAAGTGGAGGAACTGGGTGGGAAGGTTCTGCGCCCCAAAGACGAGATCCCACAGACAGGCTGGTTTGCCCTGATCCAGGACCCGACGGGGAATGTGATTGGGCTTTATACGAGCATGAATCCTGCTAATAATTAGCCTGATAAAGATTATTTCAAGCCAACTTAACTCCGAGTTCAAAACGAGCTTGGAGTTTTTTCCATTTCTTAGCAGCCTGATTTATTCTTTATATTTGTTTTGCATCGTGCTATACTGTGCCCGGCCAAAGGAGAGGGATGCTCGAAGTCAGGCTTCTTGGAACATTTGACATAAAATGTGACGGCAAACCCGTTATCATTTCGTCGCGTATTGCTCAATCTTTATTTGCATATTTAGTTCTTCATCCAGGTACGTCACACCGCCGTGAAAAACTGGTAGGGATGTTTTGGCCTGATGTAACAGAAGCAAAGGCACGCGCGTATCTTCGCCATGAACTCTGGCGTATTCGCAAAGCGATTCCGTTTAATACATTCTTACAGTCAGATGATATTGGCGTCGCTTTTAATTCGTCCATGGATTACTGGCTTGATACGCAAGTATTGGAGAAACCAAAGGATACTGCCTCAGCCGATGAGCTGATACATGGACTCTCTGTCTATCAGCAAGAACTATTACCTGGATTTTATGAGGATTGGATAGTTTTAGAGCGTGAACATTTGCAAGCCGTCTATGAGCAGAAGGTAGCGCGACTGCTGGAATTGCTCGAAGGCGAAAAGCGCTGGACAGATATTTTGGAATCGGCTGAACGTTGGATTGCACTTGGGCAAGGGACCGAAGTGGCGTATAGAGCATTAATGGTTGCATATACCGCATTGGGGGATAATGCTAAGGTTACTGAAACTTACCAACGCTGCGTACGAGCATTGCGTGAACTCGACCTCGAACCCTCTGAGCAGACACGCGCTTTGGCATTCAAGCGGAATCCTAAGATAAATATTCCTATCCCACTCACAAGTTTTATTGGACGCGAGAAGGAACTGAAGGAAGTAGCAGACCTATTTTCGAAATCCCGCCTCGTCACGTTGACCGGCTCTGGTGGTGTAGGCAAGACACGTATGGCAATTCAGGTCGTTGCGGAGGTGTTGGAATTATTTCCTGATGGTATATGGTTCCTTGATCTTGCTCCTATCAGCGACCCAACACTTGTGCCAAACACACTGGCGAGTATGCTCGGACTCCGCGAATCTGGGGATAGTAATATTTCTATCACTGATATGCTGATCAATTACTTCCGCTCTCGCACTGTGTTAATCATCTTCGACAATTGTGAACACCTGATTGAGTCATGCGCTAAATTTATGTATTTGCTTTTGACCTCTTGCGAAGGTCTGTCCGTTCTTGCTACCAGCCGCGAAGTGCTAAGGGTCTCAGGAGAAATTCCCTACCGCGTGCCTTCACTCACAATACCCAGTGCTGATATTCAGTTTGCGGTGAATGATCTTGTAAACATGGAGTCGGTAAGGCTTTTCACGGAGCGCGCCGCCTTTGTTTCTCTGAGCTTCGAATTAAATCCACAAAACGCGCTCGATGTTGCGCGAATCTGCCAGCGGCTGGGCGGTATTCCTCTGGCGGTTGAATTAGCTGCCGCGCGTACCAACATGCTGACTGTTGAACAAATTTCGAAGCGCTTGGATGATCGGTTTGATTTACTGACGGGTGGATTGCGTTCTGCTGTGCCGCGCCATCAAACTCTGCGGGCGACCATTGAATGGAGTTATGATTTGCTCTTGTCTGCCGAGCAAGTTTTCTGCCAGAGATTATCAGTCTTCGTTGGGGGATGGACGCTTGAGGCGGTGGAGGCGGTTTGCGAAGGTGGATCAATCAAAAGTGAAGATATCCCGCATCTGATGGAGCAGTTAATCCACAAGTCTCTCGTGACCAAGGAAGAAGAGCGTGGCGAGTCCCGTTATCACATGTTAGAAACCATTCGCCAGTATGCGCGGGAGAAATTGCTCGAAGCAGGTGGTAGTGAAGTTGTTCGCCATAAACATCTGGTTTATTTTGTGAAATTGGCGGAACAAGCCGAAGCTGAATTGTATCGTTCTAACCAGGTTTTCTGGCTGAATAAACTGGAGGATGAACTCGATAATATTCGCCTGGCCCTGGAATGGGCGCTCGCCACCGACGCAAAATCTGGTTTGCGTTTAATGGTTTCCCAACAGTTTTTCTGGGATATGCGTGGCGACACACAACAGGTGGGAGGCTGGCTGGCGCAATTATTGGAACAGTATAATTCTCCCGATTCCCTGCGTGTCCAAGCGCTTGCTATTTATGGTGGAGTATTGCAAGGACGAGGCAATTTGACCGAGGCGCAAAAGATTATCAATCAAAGCCTGGAATTGTCGCGCGCCATTTCAGACAAAGCAGGCGAGGCTCTAAGTTTATGGTTCCTGGGAGCAGTAATTTCGTATCAAGGCAATTTTAGAGAGGGCCTTCAAATTATAGAGCAGAGTCTGACTCTATTTCAGTCGTTAGGAGATAAATTAGGGCAAGCGTTAGCTATGGGGTGGCTGTCCCAAAAACTTAACGACTTGAAACGTTCAAAAGTCTATCTTTCAGAAAGTTTGAGACTCTATCGTGAAATTGGTCATCTTTTTGGTGTTGCGGATTGTTTACGTGATTTAGCTCTCCGAACGATCTGGGAGGGCGACTTTTCTTTGTCTGTTCCCTTGCTTGAAGAGGCACACACGATCTATCGCCAACTCGGAAACAGATGGGGAGAAGCAGAGGTTCTAGGATGTTATGGAACTCTCGCTTATTGGAAAGGCGATTATCAACAGGCTTACTCGTACCACAAAGAATCTCTTGAGTTACATGAAATTTTAGGTAATTATTATGTCGCCTCATGGGCAGGTGTCAACATGGCATATGCGCTGTTGCGGCAGGGAGACATATCAAAAGCAACAGAAATATTTCACCTCTGGCTTCAACGCGCCTATCAGTCGAAAGATATAGATCTCGTGATCTATACCTTGGAAGGATTAGGCAGTCTGTATGTGAATCAAGCGCATTTTGAACGCGCCGCGCGGCTCTTCGCCTGGACAAATATGATGCGTGCGAATATGGATAATCAGAGCCCACCTGTCGAGCAAGCTTCCATTGAAAAAGATTTGGCGGTTATCTATTCCAAAGTGGATGATGCTCAATTGGCAAATCTCTTTGAAAAAGGATGTGCGCTGACGACCGAACAAGCCATCGCCCTTGTATTGAATGTAGACCGTGGAGGAGATGTAAGCTTGCAACAGTTTTGGCTTTTGTGAATTATAGGATTGGCAATTCAGCTAGAATGCTTACGTTATAGCTGATAGCTAGTTTCGTCATCGCCTTACTGGACGAAACCTCAGCCCTTACTTTCACTTGACCTGACTCATCATCATACTTTGCATCTATCGAAATGAGATTAGCTTCTAGTTCTGCCTTAGTATTATCTTTGGCAGAGTTTTTTTCATCGGCCTGAATTGTTGACAATGCGCCTGAAGCAATGGCTCCGACAAATTGACGTCGAGAAAGTTTGGGTCCGACTAGAAAAGTATAGGTTTCGTGGCTGACAGAACCTAAATCTGCTACACCCGTACAGAGGATCAAGTGAGTGGCCCCATCCGGACCATTCACCGCTACTTCCATTTGTTGAGTGTTGATCAAGTCTTTACTTTCCAGATGAATTGACATGAAGTTTTCCATCAGCAAGACGGGCACTGCCTGAGATAACAAATAGAGTTAGAACCTTTGACCACTCCAAAGCAAGATAAAAACGGCTGTTGTAGAGTATAAGGTGTGCTTATGGCAACCACGATGGATAGGCATCATAATCTGAGTTCTGCGTTAGATTAAGTTGTACAGTGCCGTCGACACTCATCAGATAAACTTCCCAATTCCCGTCACGGTCGGAAAGGAATAGGAGCCATTTGCCATCCGGCGACCAGGAAGCGGGAGTCCAGTCGCGGCCCGGGTTAAAGGTCAACCGCGTCACAGCCGAGCCATCAGTGTTCATCGTGTATATTTCATCGTTGCCCTCCCGATTCGATCCAAACGAAATGCGCGCACCATCAGGTGACCAGGTAGGACAACCGTCATCAATTGTAAGGTTTTCCGCCAAATTGACTTCGCCCGAAGCATCTGCATTTATCACATGTAGTTCCCGCTCACCATCGTGAGCGGAGACAAAGGCAATCCGCGTTCCATCGGGCGACCAGGCAGGGCAATCATCTTGGGTGGTATTGCTGGTTATCTGTGCTAGTTCCGAGCCGTCTGCTTTCATGACAAATATCTCAAAATCGCCATCACGGTTGGAGCCAAAGGCGATCCTTGCCCCATCAGGCGACCAGGTTGGCCTGAATTCATTGTAGGGATTTTGGGTTAGATTTCTCTGTCCTGAACCATCAGCATTCATCACATAGATCTCCCAGTTGCCGTCCCGTACTGAATCAAAGGCGATACGATTACCATTGGGCGACCAGTTGGGACGGTTATCGTCCCCTAGCTGAGACGTCAATTTTGTTGGCTGGGAGCCGTCGGCATTCATAACGTAGATTTCTCGATCACCGTCACGTGCTGAAGAAAAGGCAATCCGCCCAGTGGGGGGCATCGTTGGTGGTGTGATCTCCGTGGGCGATGATGTAGCAGGTTGCGGCGGAATGGTTGGGCTAACAATAATTGGGGTACCTGTTAATAGGGGCGCTGGTGTGATAGTGGGTGGCTCCATCGCGATTTGAACAGGCGTAGGTGTTGGAGTGGGGCTGAGAAAGGTATGTATATCCGGCAATAAAAAAAATACACCTATGATGGAAAGAATGAAACCGCAGCCCCAAGTCTTTGCTCCAGTAGCAATGGTTAACTTTTCAATCTTGAGAATATCAAGTCCAGCAATGACCAGAAATAACCCTGCGATTACAAGAAATACACCAATATAACCCAAAGGTGTTTGAATAGGAATTGGAGGCATATTTAGTTTCCTTTCAGTGCGAGGATTGAACCCGAACCGTCTACTTCGCGAGGCGTAGAGATAGCTGAGCATTTATCGAGTCGTTTCTTTCCAGATAAATCGACATGATATTTCTCTACTTGAAATCCCTCCCCATGAGCGGACGCATACTTACACGGTGTGCGTCCGCTCGACAAGGGATTGCCCCCCGAAGCCACTGACGGTTGCTTAATGCTCTTTTGAGGACTAGACTCTCCTGAGTTTCAGATACACGTCATAAATCCCATCGTCGTCCCCACCGTCAAAATGCAGCGGCGGGAATATAGCGGGATTAACTGCAGCGGTAGTCGCATCAGCCTGCGCTTCGGTGAGGGACAGAGGAATGGTATCGGCAATCTGATCATCCGCGGCGAACAGATCAACCAAATAGCTAACGCCGATACCAATCGCGGCAGCACCGGCCACAATCCAACCGGCCACCCCGCCTGCGCCGGCAGCGGTAGTCGCGACGGTGGTTAAAGCTGAGCGTATCGCGTCGGTCGTGTCGCTCAAATCACCCCCATCACTTTCGAAGCAAGAGGCGGTGACGAGCATTGAGGAGTTGATGGCGCGCGGCCCGGTGAAGCCGAAGAGTCGAAGATTCTGATCTCCATTTGAGGGGCGCGTATTACCATCATCGACATCTTCATATATAGGGGTAGGAACGCCCACGGCTGCGGTTCCGGCCTCAGCCATTTCCTCGGTGATGATCCCGAACACGACGTAGGGTTCATCACTTCCTGCCTCAGTCCCCAAAACATCGCTTTCATCCACGCAGTACAGCTTGGCGAAAGTGAGTTCGTACTGGTTAGGGGGCGTGGTGGGGCGGGGGTCAGGCTGGTTACCGGGCGGCGTCTCACAACAGCAAAGGCCCTTTTGTCCATCCCGGGTAGGAGTCCGGTCAGGGGGTGCCAGCACGCCGCCCACCAGGCTAACATTGAGATTGCGGAGTCGGTTGGCGCGCTGGACGATGCTGGCAACTTCGGGCACATCGATGGCCTGCTCAACTGTGAGGTTAAGGTAGGCTGGGGAGAACACACGCCTCTTCAATTCGCGTGGCAGTCCCTGGTGCTGCTTCAAGGCGATTGCCAGGAACTTTCTGGCCTCTGGAATGCTGTCCAGTGCCGCTGCCAGTCTTTTATCCATCTCATTCTGGTTCTCGGCGGGCAGGTTTGCGAGGTAGCGGGCTACCAAATGCATTGTGGCGGGCAAGAACTCATAGCCCTCTCCCCTGACTTCATATTTTCTCAGCTTTTCCGCAAGTGATCTGTGCAGCCTTTTCTTACCTTTTACACGATCGAACTTGGCCGGCATCTTTCTGCCATAAAGGGAACCTTTTTTGTCGTCTCGCTCTTTCATTTTGATACCTTCCTTTTAGTTATTGGTGTTTGGTTGATATTATGTTGAGGCATAAGCTGGTAATTATTTTGAGTTATATCTCACCTCCTGTTGCTAGTTCCTTCCTGAGCAAACTTGTTTTCGCTTTCGAAATTTAATTTCCAGCATCATGACATGCCCGCGTTGATTCAGCGTTTATTTCGATGAGAGTTTTGAATTACGAGGTGGGCTTGCGCATCTAAGAGGTAGAATCAATCAATGTCCCTCCACCCTGATTTCGTTACCGAACTAAAAAGACATTTTAGTGGTGAGGTCCGTGATGATCTTGCCTCCCGCATTCTCTACAGTACCGATGCATCTATCTATCAAATTGAACCACTGGGAGTGGCATTTCCCAAAACGCAGGAAGATTTACATGCGGCGGTTGAATTAGCCGCCAGACATAAAATCCCTGTTCTGCCGCGCGGTTCAGGGACATCCCTTGCAGGACAGGCAGTAGGCGAGGCGCTGATTCTGGATTGCTCACGCTGGCTGGATAATATTAAGATCAATCCGGAAGAACATTATGCAATTGTCGAACCTGGGGTGGTGTTATCTCATCTAAATCATGCTGCAGCGACATATGGCTTGATGTTCGGCCCTGACCCGGCTTCTGCAGAACGCGCGACGATGGGTGGGGTGATCGCCAACAATGCCACAGGCGCCCATTCAATCCTCTACGGCATGACAGCCGATCATTTGATTTCAGCAGATGTGATCATGGCAGACGGAAGCCTTGGGACACTTGGCGAGAGAAGCACGCTTGATACTCATTTCGTCTCTAATCTACATTCTTCTGCACTGGAAATCCGTGAAAAGTATGTCGATGCCATCACAAAAAACTGGCCCCACACCTGGCGTAACTCGGCGGGTTATCGTTTAAATTATCTTCTACCCTGGTCGCCATCGAGGCCTTCCCAATGGGTGGGCGAATATCCTGCGGTCAATCCCTCACATCTAAACCTTGCCCCATTACTTGCCGGAAGTGAAGGCACACTTGCAGTGATTCGACGTGCGAAGGTGAACCTTGTTCCCAAACCAAAGCATACGATTCTCGCAATGCTATCCTATGAAACTATCGCGGATGCCTGTGACGATGTGCCGCGTTTGCTGGCTCACAAGCCATCGGCCATTGAATTGATCCCGCAAATGATCCTGCGCGCCGCGCGTAATATCCCTGCATACGCGCGTCAGATGGGATGGGTGATGGGAGATCCGGCCGCAGTGCTGATCGTTGAGTTTAGCGGCGACCCGCCTCAGGCGTTGAGGGCCGCGGCTCTCCGTCTGAATGATGTATTGACGATTGCCGAATCCAAAGAGGATCAGGTACGCGTTTGGAATATCCGCAAGGTTGGCCTGGGGCTGATGGATTCGCGTCCGGGCTCTGCGCGGCCGATCGCGTTCATCGAGGATTGCGCCATCCCGGTTGATAAGCTCGGTGAGTTCGTGCGTGAGGTGGAAAAAATACTGGATGCACACGGAACGTACGGAGGGATTTATGCGCACGCCTCAGGTGGATGTTTGCACATTCGCCCGGTGCTGGATTTGCATAAACGCGCAGGTGTGCAGTCATTGCGCTCGATCGCAGAAGCAACTTTGGCGGTGACGTTGCAGCTCGGCGGCTCGATGAGCAGTGAGCACGGAGATGGGATTGCGCGCGGCGAGTGGCTGCAAAAAACTTATGGGGATGAGCTGATTGAAGCCATGCGCATGTTGAAGCAGGCCGCGGACCCGCATAACCTGCTCAACCCAAACAAATTGTTCGACGCGCCGAAAATGGATTTGCATTTACGTCATGCTGAGGAGGCTCAGGCGCTAACATGGACTCCCGCGCTGGATTTTTCACGCCGCGGAAATTTTGTCAACGCGATTGAATTGTGTAATGGGCAGGGCGTTTGTAGAAAGGATACTGGTGTAATGTGTCCATCGTTCCAGGCGACGCGGGATGAGATGCATTCCACGCGCGGCCGGGCGAATCTGTTGAGGGCGATGATTTCAAATAATATGTCATTGCGAGGAGCGAATGAAATGAGCGACAAAGCAATCTCCTCGTCAAATGGGAGATTGCTTCCCGCAGGTCGCAATGACATTGAAGAGTCAGTTGCTCAGGCGCTCGATCTTTGCCTGGCTTGCAAAGGTTGCAAAGCGGAATGCCCATCCGGTGTGGATATGGCGAAATTGAAATATGAATTTGAGAATCATTATTACAAATCTCATCGCAGACCGTTGCGTGATTACCTCTTTGGATATTTTCATATCGTCGCCAGTTTGCTGTCACCGGTTGCACCGCTGGCAAATGCGCTGATGCAAATGCCTGTATTCAAAAACATTGCTGCGAAGCTTTTGGGAGTAACGCCTCATCGTCCGTTCCCGAAGTTTACGCGTGAACGCGCAAAGATTTTAGCGACAGAGACACGGACACAAAGAGAAAAAATAATTTTTCTTTCCGATCCATTCTCTTGTTACATGGAACCGCAAGTGGAGCAGGCGGCGTTGGATGTCCTGTCCAAGTGTGGATATGATGTTCACGTATTGCCAGTGATCGGCGCGGGCGCTTCCTTGCTATCAAAGGGATTCATCGACGCGGCGAAGCAGCACGCGCGGAGGCAGCTGGATGCGCTGGATCAGATCGACCCTACGCGTGAAGCATGTATTGTGGGCCTGGAGCCGCCTGAGATCTATACACTGAAACATGATTATCTTGATCTGCTTCGTGAGCGCGGCGGAGAAATCGCTCAACGGGTTGAGAGGGTCTGGCTGTTGGATGAGTTCCTTTTGCGATCCGAAGCATTTAACGCTCTGCGCGTAGTCAAGATGGGGCAACCATCCAAACTTGAGAATAAGCTATCCACAAAATTACATTTCCATCCACACTGTCACCAGCGCGCCGAGGGACTTGCATCCGATGGCTTTCCGAGTGGAACCCATGCAACGCTCGAGCTGTTGCGTGTATGCGGATATGACGTTGAACTGATCGACAGCGGCTGCTGCGGCATGGCAGGGACATTTGGCTACGAAGCCGAACATTATGATCTTTCGATGAAAATTGGGGAGTTGAAGTTGTTTCCAAAATTGCGAGAGCTGACCCCGACCGCCCTAAAGGGCACCTCCCCCAAATCCGAATTGGATGTTTCTGATAACAACTCAAAGTTTATGTTCGGATTTGGGGGAGGCTGGGAGGGGGTGGTCGTTTCCACCGGCGCGGCGTGTCGGATGCAGATTGAGCAGGGGACTGGAATAAAGGCGCGGCATTCGATCATGATGGTGGCGGAGGTGCTTGCAGGAAAATAGATCCTTTTGTAACGAAATTCACCTTGCACTGACTGGGCTTTTCCTATATCCTTGACCTAACGCATCCAACCACGTAGTACCCAAAAGGGACTATGCAATGGAATGGGGATCCTGATTATTGGCTCTACTGCGAAAACGGGCACGTGTTGGCGGTAGTATAATTGTTTTACAATTGCGGTTCGATAAAGGAGAAGTAAAAATGGAAGCCCTGACCACCATCTCGTCAAAATATCAAATCGTTATCCCGCGCGAAGTTCGGGAAAAATTCAATTTGAAGCCTGGGCAAAAGTTGATGTTCATTCCTTATCAAAAGAGCATTCGGTTGGTGATCGTGCCATCCATCAAGGAGGCTTTAGGAATGTTCAAAGGAATGAATATTGATAATATTCGCGAGGAAGAAGACGAGGAGCGCTAATGAACGTCGTTGATTCGTCGGGTTGGGTGGAGTATTTTACCAAGGGGTCCAATGCTAAACTATTCATTCCCCCTGTTCAAGACTTGGAAAATTTACTCATCCCCTCGATTTGTATTTACGAAGTCTTCAAACGACTTGCCCTGGATATGGGAGAAGAAAACGCATTGC
>JAXIPJ010000235.1:0-2367 GCA_045402985.1 Anaerolineales bacterium | reverse complement strand
CGCGGCGAGCCCGACCCTGAACAAAGCCTGACTTTCTTCAATAATGTTCCCGACATAAAGTATGTCAGGTATCTCACCGTGGCAATGGGGCTCTTCGGCTTTGCTCCTGCATTTATGACTGTATGGTGGCGACAATGGTGGGTTTGGCTTTCAGCGCTTGTCTTCCTGATAGTATCCCGGGTCATGTATAAATATGGGGCAGGTTACTACGGCATGATCTCGAACGCTGCCCGGCGCCTGATTGAAGCCAGAAAAACAACTGTGGACTTGTCCGCCGCGCAAAAAGAATTCGATGAAGCGCGTAACGCGCCCAATGCGCTGATCGTTTCGGCTGTAGGTATCGTTGGGCTTGCCATCCTCCTTTGGCTGATGAGGTTCAAACCGTTTTAAGAACATTGTTCCTCGACCGCATCTGTACCGACCTGATCGTCTTTGAAGGTGATCAGGCAGCAGAAATGTACCTCGGCAACTGGTCTGATTACGAAACGATGATGGTGGAGAAAGTCGGCAAAGATATCACTCTGCTTTGAGTCAAGGAAAGGTGGTCTTAGGTTATGAACAGTTCTTCGCTTCAAATGTTGGCCGGCTTTGCTCCAGAGCCATCTTTATCAACTTTTAACATGAAAAATATCCTGACTGAACTCTCTGGAAGGAAATCAGTGAAATCCGCCATCAAGGCAAACTGGGAGGCGTATCATTATTGCCTGGGAAGTTCGCCAAACGTTGAATTGTCCATTGGCCGTTACCTGACCTGGCTGATGACGGACCTGCCAGATCATTTCATGAATTTGGTGGTGTGCACTCAACTGCCATCGAATGGAGTTGATGAAATTGTTGATAACGCGCTGGCTCAGTTTCGGTCAATGAAAATACGGAGACTTTCCTGGCTGGCACGCGAAGGCACACAAACTATCGAGTTGAATAACGCTCTGCTTGCGAATGGCTTGACTTTTCGTGAATCGTTCGCGACCGAAATGGCAGTTGACTTGTCTTTGTTGCCTGAGACACTATCCACCAGCCAGGGTTTGAAAATCATCGCTGTAGAGAACGAATACACCTTAAGGCAATGGATTCATGTAGCAAGCATTGGTTTTCGGATCAGCAAGCAGTTTGAGCAGGTTTGGCAGAATCTTTTTGTAGATGTGATCTGCAATCCACAATATCGAACTTATCTTGCTCTCTTGAACGGAAAGCTGGTTGGCACGTCACAATTATTTCTCTCGGGAGGCGTGGCAGGCATCTATAATGTTTCGTGCATTCCAGAAGCGCGTGGTCAAGGGATTGGTTCGGCAATCACATTGGCTCCACTGCTGAAGGCGCGCGAGCTCGGATATCGAATTGGTATTCTACAAGCATCCAAACAGGGCTACGGTGTATATCGCCGCTTAGGATTTCAAAACTTTGGCAAATTGAGTGTTTATCTTTGGAAAAATGATCGTGACTTGCTGGGAGGATGAAAAAGCAAAACCGCTCAAATCCAATTTATCTTAGGAGTAACCCATGTCAACAGAAAATGAAATGACAATCAAAGTGATCGTCGAACTCCAGGCCAAACCAGGCAAGCGGGCTGAGCTTAAGAGTCTGCTCGAGAGCGTTGTGGCGAAATATGGACCGGGCCAGCCTGGTTTTCTAGGCAGCACGCACTACGAGGTTCTTGATAACCCCAACATACTTGTTGAGATCGCCGATTGGGCGTCGGCTGAGGTGCGGGCAGCGGCTATGCAGGAGGCTATGGCCACTGGCGCATATGCACCTCTGGAGGAGCTGTTAGCCGCGCCATTCAGGGCTACGGTCATCAGGCAACTGTCTTGACGGGTGGCCAGGGACGTATGGCTTTCATCAACATGTTAACAGGTTATGGTCAAAGAGCCATACACTCCACTGTTGAAATTTCTCCCAAAACGTAGCCAACGCGATATTCGCGAAGGCTGACGCAGCGGCTGTGGACTTAAATTCAATTTACCACGAAGCCCTGTCGATTCAATGACGTACAAATAAGAAGCAATTGATTCCAAAGGAGCCTAAAATGTCTAATTCAAGCACGCAAGCGCCAACCCCCGGTCAACCCATCCCTACCCCGCCCGATTTTCAAGTGGTGTGGGATGACCCTCGTGATGCCAAACTCACCTGGATGTCTATTCCCCAATTCAAAACTCCCATATCGCCATTGATTCATGCCGTTATCGGCGCGTTCCTGGTGGGCGGCAATGCTGGCATGGAGCAGAGCGGTCTGCCCTTTGAGGTCCGCGTGGCGCGCTTCAACACCTATCCATACATGGGTATGGTGCCCAAAGCCGCGCCGCCGGAGATGGTGATGAAAGCCATGGGCTTGCTCAACCGGGCTGCGCCGGGCGTGTTCAAGCTGAT
>JAXIPJ010000040.1:0-1710 GCA_045402985.1 Anaerolineales bacterium | reverse complement strand
ATAACCAGCAAACAACTCATCGCCGCCATCGCCCGATAAAACAACTTTTACCTCGCGACTGGCAAGTTTTGAAACAAGAAAGGTGGGAAAGATGGAAGTATCGGCAAACGGCTCGTCGAAGTGAGCGACCAGCTGTTCCGCCAGATCAGTATGATCTGATTTCAGTAGTTCGACATGGTGCTTCGTGCCAAAATGTTTCGCTACCGCCTCTGCATATGGAAGCTCGTTATATGTATCATCTTCAAATCCAATCGAGAACGTCCGAACTGGCTCATTCACGCTCTGACTCATATAGCCAACGATCGTGCTGGAGTCGATGCCTCCGCTCAGGAAGGCTCCCAGCGGTACATCGCTGATTAAGCGGAGGCGGACCGACTCTTTAATCAAGCCAGAAAGGATTTCCGCGCATTCAGCCTCGCTTTGACGTATAGGTTGGTATGGTACATCCCAATACTGAGTGACCTTCAGCTTCCCCTTTTCAACTACCAATAGGTGGCCCGGCAAAAGCTTAAAAACACCTTCGTAAATGGTGCGTGGGGCAGGAATGTATTCTAACGTAAGGAAAAGGTCCAGAGCCGCGAGATCAATTTGCCTCGGCACATCTGGGTGACGCGTCAACGCTTTGAGCTCTGAACCGAAGACCAGCCTATCCGCACCCGACCAGTAATACAAAGGCTTAATCCCCAACCGGTCTCGCGCGAGGAAGAGTCTACGTTCCCGTGCATCCCAGAGCGCGATGGCAAACATTCCGTTGAAATGGGTCACACATTCATCGCCATATTCTTCATAGGCGTGGACAATGATCTCGGTATCGGTTTGAGTTTTGAAGATGTGCCCGCGCTGTTCCAAGGCAGCGCGTACTTTCTGAAAGTTATAGATTTCTCCGTTATAGAGCACCCAAATGTCGCCCGATTCATTCGAAATAGGTTGTTGCCCAGTGTGTAGATCGATAATGCTGAGGCGCCGCATCGCGAGGCTGACCTGATCATCCTCGTAATAGCCTTCATCATCCGGTCCACGATGGCGAAGAGAGGCGTTCATCTGCAGCAGGATGGATCGATCCATGGGAGCGTTCGGTTGAAAGGAAACGACACCGCAAATGCCGCACATCTTATTCTTTCCACGATAGAGCCGGTTTTTCGACTTCGACAACCGATGAAAGCGATTGGTAAATCTGGTTGACCTTTGAGGTGTAATCTTGGTGGCTAAACTTCTGCTTAGCGAATTCATGTGCATTTTTTGCGATACATTCTGCAAGTTCGGGGTCGCGCAGCACACGAAGAATTCCCTCGGCAAAGGCGTCCTTGTTTGGTTCTACAAGAACCGCGGTCTCTGGGCTAAGTACCTGTGTGTGGGCAGTGATATTTGTAGCAACGATCGGTCTGTTTGCATGAAGATAACTATAAATTTTTAACGGCGTTGTGGTTCCATCCAGGCGGGGAGAAATCAACACCGCGGCATAGGCAAGGTACACCATTGATTCGGCGGGAGAGACAACATCCAAAAACAGAACATGCTCCTGTAGGTTCATTTCGCTGGCCATTTCAGTCCACTCTCTGGCTTGCTGATTTTTCGCGCCGACAAAGATAAAGATCACCCTTGGATACAGTTTCGCAACGATTTCCACACATTCCAGCGCCACCGTCAAACCCTGGTAACGCTCATAGGTGCCGGTATAAACAATTGGCAGTCTGCCATCGAGGTCAAGCT
>JAXIPJ010000475.1:0-6268 GCA_045402985.1 Anaerolineales bacterium | reverse complement strand
GGGTAGGCGGGGAAGAAGTGCCGCGAGGCGAAGGTAGAGCCCTCGTAGGCGATCGCCACGATCTGCTCGCGGTCGATGGCGTAGTTGAGCGCCCGACCCATGCTCGCGCACCTTTGAGCTTAACCACACGGTGGAGCCTTGGAATAGCAAGGAAATGCGTTGGGCGCTCAACTACGCCATCGACCGCGAGCAGATCGTGGCGATCGCCTACGAGGGCTCTACCTTCGCCTCGCGGCACTTCTTCCCCGCCTACCCGCCTCTTGACCGCTATGTAGACCTGGCAGAGGCTGCTGGGCTGTATGATACCTTCCCGATGATGACGCATGATCCCGCTAAGGCTAAGGAGCTTATCGAGGGCCAAGGCTACACGCTGTCTGGCGATTACTATGAAAAGGATGGACAGCAGCTTACCCTGGACATCGCCACGCACGAGGCCTTCATTGAGAAGCAGCGCATCGCGCAGGTGCTGGTGGAACAGTTCCAGGCCATCGGCATCAACGCCAGTACCCACAATGAGGCCGGCGCCACCTGGGATGAAAACTTCGTGATGGGAACCTTTAACTCCCGCATGGGTTGGCAGACCTGCGGCTCGGTCAATGAGCCCTGGAAGTCCATGGACACCCTGAACGTCCGCCACCTCGTGCCGGTCGGTGAGCGAACGGCCGGCGACCAAAACGCCTGGCGCTGGTCGGGGCCGGCGGCTGAAGAATATGGCGCGATCGTGGACCAGATGGGCACGCTGCCACTGGGCGATCCCCAGCTTGACGATCTGTTCGTTCAGGCAACGGAGATCTGGCTGGATGAGCTTCCGGTCATTCCGATCACCCAGGCCAAGAAGATCATCCCATTCAACAACACCTACTGGACCGGCTGGCCGACCGCCGAGAACGCCTACATCCACCCGCCGACCTGGTGGCAGGGCAATACGCTGAAGATCTTGATCGCGCTGCAACCGAAATAAATAAGATCAGAATGAAGTCGAGCCGCTGGCGGCGTGCGCCGCCAGCGGCTCCGTCTGAAATGGAGCGATGATGGGCGGCCTGACCAAAGAGTACCTGATTAAGCGCGTAGGGATGTTCCTGATCACGGTTTGGCTCGGCATGACCCTGATCTTTATCATCCCGCGCCTGGCGCCCGGTGATCCCATTACGTCAATGGTCAGCCGTATGACGGCTCAGAGCGGCAGTGTGGAGAATAGCGACGAGATCATCGCAGCCTGGAAGGCTCGCTTTGGCCTGGATGCGCCGTGGTATGTGCAATATTTGCGCTACCTGCGCAGTCTGGCCACGTTCAATCTCGGCTATTCGCTGGCGTATTTTCCGGCCGAGGTGGAGGACCTGGCGGCCCGCAGCATGCCCTGGACGCTTGGGCTGCTCAGCCTGGCCACGCTGATGTCCTTCATTCTTGGGAATACGGTTGGCGCGCTGTTGGCCTGGCGCCGCACACCCAACCTGGCGAAGGCGCTCCTACCAGTGTCCTTAACGTTTACGTCCATCCCGGCCTTCATGCTTGGCATTTTGCTAGTCTATGCCTTTGCTTTTGGCCTGAAGTGGTTTCCGTTCGCAGGCGCTTACGGGCGCGGACTCGAGCCCGGACCGAGCTGGGAATTCATCAAGAGCGTGATCTACCACGGGACGCTGCCCGCACTCGCCATCGTTGTAACCACGATGGGCTTCTGGGCACTGGGTATGCGGGGCATGATGGTGACGACCACTGGTGAGGATTACATGATCCTGGCCGAAGCCAAAGGCCTGCGTCCGAGCCGCATTTTCTGGCTCTACGGGGTGCGGAACGCGATCCTACCGCAGATCACAGCCCTGGCTCTGACACTGGGCAGTATCGCCGGCGGTTCAGTCATCGTAGAATATATCTTTACGTATCCGGGGATGGGTTACCTGCTGTATCAGGGCATCGTCAATGCCGATTACACCTTAATCCAGGGCATCGTATATTTTCTGATCCTCGGCGTGGCGCTGGCCGTATTGATCATTGACCTGCTATATCCGCTGATTGATCCCCGGATCAGCTATCAGAAGAAGTAGGTGCGCCTATGAGCATTGTAAGCCTCGAACAGGTGCCAGCCCCCAAGGAAGTGGCTCGCTCTCGCCTCAACCGCTGGGACTCGCCCTGGCTAAATCCCAAACTCATCACTGGCTTCATCCTGGTGATGTCCGTAGTCTTGCTGGGCGTCATCGGCCCGTTCTTTTGGGATGTGACCCAGGCCCGGGTGGCCTCGGCACCGCTCAACCTGCCGCCGATCTGGGTCAAAGATCCCCCGGCTATTTTTCCAGATCCGGACCCAGCCCACCCGCTTGGTACGGAAAGCAACGGACGTGATATGCTGGCCTTGCTTATGGCCGCCGCGCCAGGCACGCTGCGCGTGGGCCTGATCGCGGCTGGCCTGGGCATGGCGATTGGCATCCTGCTGGGCTTCACGGCCGGCTTTCTGGGCGGATGGTGGGATGCCCTCGTCCGCACCATCGCCGACGCCGTGATCACTATCCCCTCCCTGGCGGTATTGATCGTGATTTCGGCTTTCGTACGGCAGATCGACCTCACCAACATGGCGCTGCTGTTGGCCCTCTTTGCCTGGCCCGGGCCCACGCGCCTGATCCGGGCCCAGGTGCTGAGCATGCGCGAGCGAGGCTACGTGCAGATGGCCCGCATCTCGGGGGCCTCGACCCTCGACATCATGTTCAAAGAGATGATGCCGAACCTGCTGCCTTACCTGGCGGCCAGCTTCAGCGGCAACGTCTCTGCCAATATTTTGGCAGCCACCGCACTGGAAGCCTTGGGCTTAGGCCCCACTCGCATCCCAACCCTGGGCATGACCATCTTCTATTCCATCCGAGCCGCCTCCATCCTGCGCGGCATGTGGTGGTGGTGGGGCTTCCCGATCTTGCTGCTCATCCTGATCTTCACGGGTCTTTTCCTGATCACGGTTGGGCTGGACGAGATTGCCAATCCACGCTTGAGAGGAGTCCAAGCCGGATGACGGATACGATGAATCAAACAGAGGTACAGGGTAAAGACGGCGGGCGCAGCCACGTGCTTGAGGTACGGGATCTCCGCGTCCACTACGCAACGCCCCTGGGCGACGTTATCGCTGTGAATGGGGTGAGCCTGGACGTTTTCGAGGGCGAGACCCTCGGGTTGGTCGGTGAGTCTGGTTGCGGAAAATCTACCCTGGCCATGTCTATCTTGCGCCTCGTGCAGCCACCGGGACGCATCGTCAGCGGACAGGTCCGAATTCTGGGGATCGATCTAGTTAGGCTGAACGACACCGAGCTGCGCCAGATGCGTTGGAGCCAAGTTGCCCTGATCCCTCAAGGCGCTATGAACTCCCTCAATCCTGTAATGCGCGTCAAGGATCAAATCGCTGAGGCCATTGAGACACATCAGGGAAAACGACCCCCGCAAGAGCTCAAAGAGCGTATTCTGAGGCTGTTGTCCATGGTCGGGCTGCCCAGCCGAGTTTACAGCATGTACCCACATGAGTTGAGCGGCGGCATGAAGCAGCGGGTCTGCATCGCCATGGCCATTTCCCTGACGCCTGACGTTATCATCGCGGACGAGCCCACCAGCGCGTTGGACGTGGTAGTCCAGCGCGTCGTCGCTCAGACCCTGCTGGATGTCAAAAGAACGTTGGGCGTCTCGATGATTTTGATCGGCCACGATATGGGGTTGATGGCCCAGTTGGTGGATCGCATCGCGGTGATGTACGCCGGCAACATCGTGGAGATCGCGCCAGTCAAAGATATTTTCGCGGAGCCCCTGCATCCCTACACCCAACTGCTCCTGGCCTCGATTCCATCGGTGAAGCAGCGCAAGCCGCTGGTAGTGACTGAGGGCTTGACACACGACCTGCGTCGCCCGCCGCCCGGCTGCATCTTCCAACTCCGCTGTCCATTTGTGATGGATAAATGTCGGGAAGTGGTGCCACCGCTGCGGGAGCTGCGGCCAAACCATTACGCCGCTTGTCACCTATACTAACCTGGAGCGAGAGAGCCTCTTATGTCCCAAGCCCTTCTGGAAATCCGCAATGCCACAAAAATTTACCGGGGTGGCTTTCTGCAGCCCGGCCAGCAGCTGGTCGCTTTGCAGGACTTCAACCTGACGATTCCCGAAGAACCAGCGACGATTACGGCGATTGCCGGCGAGAGTGGGAGTGGCAAAACCACTCTGGCCAATCTCATTTTGGACTTTATCGGCCCGACCTCCGGAGAGATCCTCTACCGGGGTCAGAATATCGTGACAATGAGCACGCGCCAGAAGATGGATTACGCGCGCCATGTCCAGGCCATTTTTCAGGATCCATACGCAGTCTACAACCCGTTCTATCGGGTCAAACACATTTTTGACCTTGTCATCAAGAACTTTAAGCTCGCCCACAGCCAAGAGGCGGCGCGCGATCTGATTGAAGAAGCTTTGAAGATGGTAGGCATGCGCGGCGAAGAGGTACTGGAGAAATATCCCCATCAGCTCAGCGGCGGCCAGCGGCAGCGCATGATGGTCGCCCGAGCTTATCTAGTTAGGCCCAGTCTGATTGTAGCGGACGAGCCGGTCTCGATGGTCGACGCCTCCCTACGCGCCATGATCCTGGATATCATGCTGCGCCTGCGGGATCAGCAAAATATTTCCTTCCTCTATATTACCCACGACCTGAGCACGGCCTACCAGGTCTGCGATGATATCTATATTCTCTATCAAGGCTCCATTGCCGAAAAAGGTGATACCGTCAGCGTGATCGAGAATCCGAAGCATCCTTATGTGCAGATGCTGATTGACTCCGTCCCAGTTCCCGACCCGAACCAAAAGTGGGACACGACTGTCACATTGCCAAATGAAGAAGCGCTGCGCAGCCAGGTGGATACCGGCTGCCGTTTCTATCCTCGCTGCCCATACCACATGGATCGTTGCCTGGTCAAGCAGCCCCCCCTTTATGAAATTGATAGCGGTACCCATCGGGCCGCGTGCTATCTTTATGACCCAGCTGTGCCGGCCGCTGAGGCCCAGGCCGGCGTCACGGAGAAACAGGCCGCAAACAAAGCTGAATGAGGCGCGGCGGGCACTGCGATCAAAATCCATCACAGCCCACTATCCGCCTGGTTACCTGATATGATTGAAGTCCCACAATGATAACTGTTCAATCAAAATACCCATCCCCCCATGGCTGAGCTTATTACGACGCTTGGTCCCAAACGCGCGGATGAGCTTGGCTTGATCCTGCCCCACGAGCACGTCTTTGTGGACTTGCGCACCTGGAATCAACCTGGATATGCCCAAGCCGAAACCGCCGATGTCGTTGCATTGATGGCCCCAGAGATCGTCAGGGCACAGGCCGCAGGGGTAACGGCGCTGGTGGAGTGCAGCACCGTCGGTGTTGGCCGCCGGCCCGATATTTTGAAGGCAGTATCTGAGGCGACCAGCTTGCCGCTGGTGGTTCCGACGGGTGTCTATCGGGAGCCGTGGATTCCGGATTGGATCCAGGCTGCCACTGAAGCCGAGTTGCGCGAATGGATGACGGGCGAACTGTTGGACGAGATCAGACCGGATGGGGTCAAGGCTGGTTGGATCAAACTGAGCGCGGGCGATGATGGCCTGACCGAATGCGAAGCCAAGGTGTTGCGCGCCGCGGCAGCAGCTGGTGCAACCACCAATGCCGTCATCGGCAGCCACACGATTCGCGGGCGAGTCGTTCAAGATCAACTCAAGATTATCGAAGAGGCGGGTTACAGGCCGGAGCGCTTTATCTGGATTCACACTCAAGCCGAGCCTGACTTTGACCTGCACATCGAGATTGCCCGGCGCGGGGCGTGGATCGAGTACGATGCCATTGGCAGTGATCACGTCAGTGACGATTATTTTCTCGAGCACATCCAACGCGTTTTAGAGGCCGGACTCGGCGATCACCTGCTGCTCAGCCACGACCGAGGCTGGTACGACCCCGCCCTTCCCGGTGGAGGCACGCCAAAACCTTTCACTTATTTGAGCGAAACCTTCTTGCCGAAACTGCTACAGTCTGGCGTCGACGAGGGGACCCTTCAGCAATTGACACAATCGAATCCCTTCCGTGCGTTCGCTCGCTAAAGCATCCCTGGCTTGCCTAACACTCTACCCCAAGGAGCTCCGCCATGCACCACAAAACTCGCTGGACCTCACTCAAGATCGCTCAACGACTTACGCTTATTCAACCGCTGATCTATCGGCGCCATCAACCGCTCCCGCCCTTTCGCTATCAGGAGCTCTCTGGCCCTTCGGAGCATCC
>JAXIPJ010000244.1:0-2220 GCA_045402985.1 Anaerolineales bacterium | reverse complement strand
GCGGAATTTTGCGACAATAACGGTGTAGTGAGTACCCGTTGAGATTCAAACACTAGTTCAATAGGAGTCATGAAAATGTCAACTGCAAATCTAATCCGATCTAGTGGGCTGATATGTCTGTTGGCAGGCGTGCTCCACGTTCTTGCCGCTTTACTTCATCCTGTCGGTGAAGATCTTGCCGCCGTCAATAGTCCCAACTGGGTGCTGGCGCATTTTCTATACTGGGCCTCAGTAATACTCTTGCTGTTCGGTCTCATGGGACTTTCTGCACGCCAGGCAGATAAAGCAGGGCGACTTGGCTTGGTGGGTTTCGTTCTAGCGTTCATAGGCACTGCCATCGTCGGAGTCTTTCTCTTCTTCGCGGCCACATCCATGCCCCTGATCGCTGCGACGGCTCCCGATCGGTTCACTCAGCTAACAGAGCCGCCTGTCTTTGCATTGCCTGTGTTCGGCATCACCTTTGGCTTGGGCTTTGTTCTGTTCGGGGTCGCGACGATGCGCGCAGGTGTGCTGCCCCGTTGGTCGGGCTTGCTGTTGCTCATTGGGATATTGTTGTCTATGGCGGAAGGGTCGCCGATTGAACGAACGCTATTGCACGTGATCGTCACCATCGGTCATGTATTATTGGGTCTCAGCCTGGCGTGGATGGGCTACGCGCTCTGGTCGGAAAAGCGCGAGCCCGCCAGATCAGACAGGGCAAGCCTACAGCCCGAGCTTCACCGCCATGATGGGTAAGCTATACTATGCTTTCCGCCACAACGAAGGGCACAAATTTTAGGAGGTATCCAATGTCGGAAGAAAATAAAGCCATTGTACGCCGTTACTTCGAAGCCTTTAAAGCCAATGACCAGGCCACCCTGAAGGAAGTGTTAGCGCCTGACCTGGTGGGTCATTTGCCTGGTGCACCTGGCCCCCAGAACCGCGAGACAATGCTACAAGGCGTTAGCATGTTTAACGCGGCTTTCAGTGACCGCAATTTCACAATCGATGACTTGATCGCCGAGGGTGACAGAGTCGCGACGCGCACGACCATGAGAGCCATCCACACTGGCGATTACCAGGGACAGCCCCCAACCGGCAAGCAGATTGTGGTCAGCGGGCTTACCATCGAGCGCATTCAGGATGGCAAAATTGTGGAACGTTGGTTAATCCATGACCGGATGGACTTGATGCAGCAGCTTGGGCTCGTTCCACCACCGCAATCCAGCAGGTAGAGCAACTCGACCTGGAAGGAATAATCAGATGTCCGAGCCAATTGTCTTCATCATTGTGATTGGGCTCTTATTGGACGCTAGCGTGTGATGAATTCAAAAGTATTAGATAAGATTGAAAGCTTCAAGGGAATAAGAGAATAAAGTGATGGGCGCGATGAATATAGCTGCTTTGGCACAAGTAAAGCTGTTCGCCGGCCTGGCCGCAGAAGATTTGGTCGCGCTGGCTGCCAATCTACAACGACGGCGATATGGCAAGGGGCAGTTCATCTTTCAACAGGGCGATCCGGGCCTGTGCTTGTACCTGGTCGAATCAGGCAAAGTGAAGATTGCCTCCTTTTCATCCGAGGGGAAAGCACTGGTGCTCAACCTGTTCGGCCCGGGGGATTTCTTCGGCGAGCTGGCCTTACTGGATGGCGAACCGCGCTCCGCCGACGCGGTGGCCCAGGAACCCTGCCAACTCCTGCTCTTGCAACGCGATGACTTTATGGACTTTTTGGAGGCGCGGCCCCATGTCGCGATTAAGTTGCTGGCTACGGTGAGCCGCCGTTTGCGGCATACGACCCAGCAAGCTGAAGATATCATCTTCTTCGATTTGCCAGCCCGCCTAGCCAGGGTACTCCTTGAACTGGCGGAGGCCGACTCCTCTGAGGGAGAGTGGGTGATCGCATCCCGGCCCACGCAAGCCGAACTGGCCGAGATGGTGGGTGCGACGCGGGAAAGCGTCAACAAGTGGCTGGGCGTCTATGAGGAGCAGGGACTCATCCGCCGCG
This sequence comes from Anaerolineales bacterium, assembly GCA_045402985.1. Taxonomy (GTDB): domain Bacteria; phylum Chloroflexota; class Anaerolineae; order Anaerolineales; family Villigracilaceae; genus Defluviilinea. The sequence goes on along the minus strand of JAXIPJ010000244.1, from coordinate 236 downwards.
AGCGAAATCAGTTGGTCATTCTCCAGCCTGAAGCTTTGCGTAAACGTATTTATTGATACTCGCCAAAAATGTGAACCGATTCACATTTTAAATGTGAAGGTATTCATATCTCCAATTCGGCTTGTCTGATATTCTGTAGGAAGAATATCACACATGAAAAGGAGATGTTCCCATGTCAACTCAAACAGAGAAGAACAAGGCCATTGTTCGCCGTAACTATGAAACCGCGGACAAGA
>JAXIPJ010000202.1:0-12511 GCA_045402985.1 Anaerolineales bacterium | reverse complement strand
TGACGACGGATCTCAAGAGTTTTCATGGGGCACGTACATAAGTAAACAGATATACAGGTATACACGTAAACAGGTGAACATATGTGTACCTGTTTACCTGTCTCCTTGTCTACTTTATCAAACTCGGCAATATCGCATAGAATTCTGTCGCTTTGACCATATCTTCCAAAGAGACAGAATCGCGGACCGTATGGGCAGTCTCTTCGTCACCGGGGCCAAAGCCGATCGAAGGGATGCCAGCTTTGCCCGCCCAGTAGATGCCATTCGTGGAGAAGTTCCATTTGCCGCTGGGGGCTGGGATCAAGCCAATTTGTTCACGCGCCAGCTGTCCGGCCTGGACGAGAACGTGATCTTCATCCAATGCCCAGGCAGGGAAATATTTATCCACGGGGAAAACAAATCCGGTATAGGAAGGCTCATCATAAAAGAGTTCTTCGAGTTTGACAGTGTCTTTATATTCATCCGGAATTAATGCTTCGACCTGTGCCCGAACCTGCTCCTTTGTTTCCCCAAACGTCATACGGCGATCAATAAAGATGACAGCCGAATCCGGCACGGCATTGATGGATGGTGTTTGAACGAGCATATCACTGACAGTGATCTTGCCATGCCCGAGAAAAGGATGATCGCCAAGTTGCGGCTCAAGATCGCGAATGCCAGCGATGATGGGGAGTAATTTATAAATGGCATTGTCGCCCAGATGATTCGATGCCGCGTGAGCGCTCCTGCCTTTGGACGTGACCGTCATCTCAAGCCGACCCTTGTGACCGCGATAGACAAGCATTTTGGTGGGTTCACCAATGACGACAAAATCAGGTTTGATGGCGGGGTCAATTTCGACGAAGGTGTTGGGTGCGATGCCGTCACACCACTCTTCCATGTTGCCGAAGTAATACGCGGTCCATCCCTCTAGCAGGCCTAGATCGCGCGCCATGGCAAGACCATAAATCATTCCAGGTGTGGAGCCTTTCTCATCGCATGCGCCGCGTGCATACAGAACGCCATCTTCGATCTTGCCCTTGAAAGGATCCCAATTCCATTCTGAAGGATCGCCTACCCCGACCGTATCAATATGTGAATCATAGACTATGACTCGGTTGCCGTTACCGATACGCCCAACCGTGTTGCCCATCCTGTCGAAACGGACTTCATCAAAACTCAGTTTCTTCATTTCTGCTTGAACGCGCTCACCCACCGGACCGATCTTCGAATTCATGCTTGGAATCTCGCAAATCTCCAGCATGAATTCAACAATATCTTCACGTGCAACCTGCACACGAGACTGAATTTCTTTTACTTTATCGCTCATCACATTCTCCTACTTCGTTATCAGGTTGAAACGTTTAAACGTTAGCACTTGCAAACTTTCTAACTGTTCCCTACGCGGCGATTGACGTGGAAATGGAAATATCCGGGAATAAAATAGCTTACCGAATAATCCACCACTTTGCCATTCGCATCGTGCAACTGCGAGACGAATTTCAGCAAGACATCATCACGTTGAATTTCGAGCGGTTTGGCTACATCTGCGGGCGCGTTTGTGGCGCTGATATCTGCACGCGAAATTCCAAGCTTGTCGCCGCGCGCGATCAAAAAGTCCAGCACAGATCCTCTAAATTTGGCGGGCAGATCATCTGGCTTGAGGATCGTTTCGGGGAGGGTATCGATCAAATATGCGGCGGGGCGTTCATCAGCACGCATCACACGTCGGACGCGCGTGAGACGGGTTCCATCCGAAACTTCAAGACCAGTTGCAGTATCTTTATCGGCTTCAACCTGCTCGATGGACAAGTCGCTGACCGTGATTTCCAAGTTCATGCGACGCGCCATGGTATCTAGACTTTCCAGCACTTCGAGCCCGGCATCCATCACGGGAACTTTGCCAACGACATAAGTACCGGAACCCTGGCGTCTGCGGATCAGCCCTTGTGTTTCAAACGTGCGCATGGCTTCGCGCAATGTGGCACGCGAGACGCCCAATTGTTTTGAAAGCTCCGGCTCCGAAGTCATGCGCTGACCGGGAGGCGTGCTGGCGATCAATGCGGCAAGATCCGCCTGCAAACGTTGAAAGGGAAAATTAGCCATTTTTACTCCATTGATTAGCCTTGAATGAAATCTAAATATTATTGTATCCAGATCGAATCACGGTCACTCAGGACAAATCCACAACTTTCTGCCACACATTCATCAACAAGAACAGGTATTCCATCAGGGACTGAAAGATAATAAAGTTCCTTTCCAGTCGAATAAAAAACTCCTTGCGAGTCGGGGCGCCAAAGGACCGCATATACATTGGGAATGATGAATGTTTGCACTAATTCATCATTTTCGTTATAGAGATTAATTTCCTGATCGTTAAAAATTAACATCCATGAATGATCAGGGGAAATACTGATATTTCTGTCGCGAATTTCACTCACCACCGTTATTGTTCCATCCAGAGCTATACCTAAAACGCTATTTTCTTCTTTTACCTCACTTACTCTTATACCGCTGGCCAGAAAGCGGTGCTTTTCACCGCCGCGGAAGATCAAATCGAAATAATTAAGTCCATCAAGAATTTTTTCATTCTTTCCATCGAACGCCACAATATGAACCCCCATATTTTCTGGTTCTGTGAAATCAGATGAATTCAAAAGAATGACCTGATTCTCATGATCAACCGCTGAATCACCGAAAGCATCTTCCCACAAATGACGTACCTGCCCATTCTTGATGTTGAGGATCTTTAGATCCCAGTCTCCAGCTGTGTCCGTTCCTTCGGAAATTAATAATTGCTCTGGTGAGAGCCACCCTTTCTCTGACCACCATGTACTGGACTGTATAGCTTTGGGATCTTTTATGGTTTTTGCACCGCTCTTTAAGACATGTAAAGAAGCCCCAGTATATACATAACCAGGGATAGAATTTCGATAAACGATATACTCACCATCTGGAGACCATTCGATCCCGGAAACACTTTGGAGATCATCATTCATTTTTTGAATCAATTCTGATTCGGTATCATAAAGATATACATCGGACGATATCCCATCAATCTGCCCTGCAAATGCCAGGTAACGACTGTCAGGTGACCATGCTAATGAGTATATTCCCCACTTAAACTCTGCATCGACCCTGCGGCTAACCCAATCCCTACCATCCAAGGGTTTGTAAAAATCTGGGAAGAGCATTTTTAGATTCCTCGCTACTTCGTCTATTTTTTGCTGATAGCCTTGCGTTACCAAATCGGAAACTTTTTTGGTGGTCCCATCTTTCATACTAAAAATATGAAGAGATAATGGAAGATTATCGTCTTCTCCTGAGATAGCAACTGAGCCTGTATGAAAAGCAAGCCATTGTCCGTTAGGGGACACAGCCCTATTCAAGGTTACGCTCAATCCGATAGGACGTATATCTAAAGGTAATACTATGCTTCGCCTTCCCTGCCCGTCATGATCATAAATAAAAAATTCCTGGGTGGAATAGTCCCGTTTAAGCATCAAGTAAGGCGGATCTCCTGATAAAGCTGGAAACGGTGTAACTGTAGGCTGAGGGGTGAGTGTGGAAGACGACATTGCTGTTTTCGTTGGCAATATGGTCGGTGCGACTGGATGCGCGGTTGCAAGTGTGCCCGGGCTGCACGCCACCAGCAGGGTATTAATCAGAATCAAAGGAGCAGCCTTGAGATTCATTTTGTTTCTACATCTATCCAGCTATTGTGTCAGTACAATGTAAGCCAGCACCACTGCGACAATGAATATTGGTGCAATTAACAACCACGCTACCCGATTCTTTTGGCGGGTAATTGCATATGCCGAGCCAAACGCAAAGAACGGTAACAAGAAGGCAGGGGTGCTAAACCCATTGCTGATGTAATAAGTAAAAGGTATGCATATTATTCCAGCAGTCACCAGTGGGCCTGGCCTCTTCAGCATGACACCTGCAATCGAAAGAAGAATCGAGGTGATGATTGCCGGCCAGCCGAAGATGATTTGAACCAACATTTCCGTCATATCAGATTCTCAATGCACAACTGAATTACGCATGATATTTTCCTTCAGCCCAGGGCACGTCCGCGAGTAGATGTAGAGCCACATTTTCATCCGTGACGAAGCGTAGCACATCCGCATAGTTTTTTTCGACTGAGTGGAGAGCATCTACAAAGAGGGCCGTACCCGACTCCCAGTCCCGGAAATGTCCGCGTTGATGTTGGATCCGTTCCCATGTGGCGACATCCTTATTTTTCATTTCATTGTGACGCGCAGTAACTCTTTGTTCCCAAACTTCGTCATCTGACACAAACGCATAGATCGGACGGAAGAGCGCGGCATGTTCGTGTGCGAGATGCTGCGCATGCAGGCGGTCGGTGTTCATAAAAACAGAGTCGACGATGACGCTCAAACCCAGGCGCAGCTGGGCTTCCGTTATATCCAGCAGGATCGCCACTTTCGAATCCCAAAACTCAACGCCAGGGTTGGCAGGGATCTCGCCAACGACATCGTCAATGCATAAGAGCGGCCAACGCAGTTCGCGCGCGAGTCGATTCGCCAGGGTGGATTTGCCTGTTCCGGGCAGACCAGAAAATATGACGAGTGTATTCACGGGTTGCCAGCCAGGATCGCAAAGAGAAGCAGGATAATGGTAAGAAAAAAGGGAATCGCCAAGAGCCATGCCAGCATTTCGCGCGTGCGAAACATGGCGTAGCCTGAACCGAATAATAACAACGGCAATAGGAATACAGGAGAGCGCACGATTGGGAATCCGCTCAGGTACCACGAGAATGGAAACGCAAGGATGGCTGCCGCGACAAGATAACGATAATCATTTTTCACCAGGCCCCTAATGGCAAGAATGATCGTGACCAGAATGGCAGGCCAGCCGACGAGGAGAATGAGGAGGAAATCTAGCATGTTATTTTATTATGTCATTGCGAGGAGGGCGTTAGCCCGACGTGGCAATCTCGTGTTTGTAGGTTACTTGAGATTGCTTCGTCGCCACTTTGTGGCTCCTCGCAATGACATTATGACAACAGCCTTTTGGCAGCTTTGTTGTGTTTCTCGATCAACTTCTGTTCATCCACAGTGACCAACTGTCCTTCTTTGACAATAAACTTTCCGCCGACGACTGTGTAATCCACATTGGCAGGCTGACCAAACACGACTGCGGCAACGGGGTCATGCATGCCTGCGTATCCAATGCGGTTGAGATCCACCGCGAAGAAGTCGGCACATTTACCTGCTTCCAAACTGCCGATATCGTTTCTGCCGATGACCGCTGCGCCGCCGCGTGTGCCGAGATATAAGGCTTCGCGGGCGGTCATGAGTTTGCGGTTGCCCTCACCCTCCCCTCTCCCGGCCGGAGAGGGTGTAGCGGAGAAACCTGTAATCCCCTCTTTCAGACGCGAGAGCAACATCGCGTTGCGGACTTCGACCAGGAGGTGCGAGCCGTCGTTCGAGGCAGAGCCGTCCACACCGAGGCCGACGTTAACGCCTGCCGCGCGGTATTCTTTGAGCGGCGCGATGCCGGATGCAAGCCGCATATTTGACGTGGGACAGTGCGCCACGCCGCAATTATGTTTTGCAAAGACTTTAATTTCCTCAGCATTGACCCAGACCGCGTGCGCGAACCAGACGTCGTCACCGACCCAGTCCACTTCCTGCATGTACCCAACTGGGCGATGACCGAATTTCTGCAGGCAGAATTGTTCCTCGTCTTCGGTTTCGGCAAGATGTGTATGCAGATGGACTCCATATTCTCGCGCGAGTTTTGCGGATTGTTTCATCAAGTCTGTTGTCACAGAGAATGGCGAACAAGGGGCGAGGACAATCTGCACCATCGCACCGGTCTTGGCATCGTGAAATTCTTCGATGAGCCGCTGGGAGTCTTTGAGGATGGAGTCTTCGTCATCTACAACGGAATCAGGCGGAAGTCCGCCCTGTGAAGCGCCAAGGGACATCGAGCCGCGTGAAGCCTGGAGGCGGAGTCCGATCTCCTGCGCGGCGGCAATTTCGTCGTCCAGTTTGGATCCGTTCGGGAAAAGATAGAGATGGTCTGAAGCGGTCGTGCATCCAGATAAAGCAAGTTCCGCCAGTGCAGTTTGAGTCGAGGTAAAAATATCCTCAGGCTGGATGCGCGCCCAGATGGGATAGAGAGTCGTGAGCCAGTTGAAGAGGTTGGCATCCTGCGCGGCAGGGACGGCGCGCGTGAGGGTCTGGTAAAAGTGATGGTGCGTGTTGACGAGACCTGGCAGGACAATATGCCCCTTGAGATCGAGCACTTCGTCAGCTGTGGTGGGCAGTTCAGACATGGGCCCCACTTCCTGAATGAGGCCGCGACGAATAAAAAGACCACCTTCGGGAATCTCGCGCTGGTGGTCGTCCATGGTGACGATGTGGGCGTTTTTGATGAGTAAAGTAGTCACGTAGTTTGGTAGTTCGTTAGGTGATTAGTTGGGGAGACGACTAGACCAAATTTGTCTGACAATTCGAGTGTAGCAAAAAAGAAGGAGGATGTCAATCGAAATTCAACGAGACTGGGCACAATTGAAACCACAGCTTGCCACTCGTCATTATGCTCAACGGCCTGGCCATATTCTTGGGATAATGTCTTTGGTTGGAGTATACTTTTCTTATGGAACATCTTCTCTTCGCAGCCTTATCTACAAGTATTGGCTTCATTTCTGAATTTTTTATAAGCAGGAACACGTGTATTTTAATTTATAGGAGTAATAAACAATGAATAAAGATTTCGCGTTGTAATAGTTAAGAGAGGAGGTGAATGTAGAAATCCATATTGCAGACGGAATTGGATTGTAGAACGAGAACGGTTGATCCTTAGAATTTAGTATTATGAAAAGGAGTACATATGCGTCGTTTACAGCACATCACTTTGGTCCTTTTTCTGTTGCTGAATCTGGTATTAGTCACCTCTCCCTCAAGCGCCGCTCCACTGGCGGCTGATCGAGGTCCGTGGGGGCCCAATGTCTCGTATGCCGTCAATGACACCGTTACTTACAACGGCGTCACCTACCGTTGCCTTCAGGCACATACATCGCAAGTCGGTTGGGAACCGCCCATCGTACCAGCGCTATGGCAAGTGGTGAGTGGACCCACTAACACACCTACTCGTACACCCACGCGCACGAACACGCCTGCTGGTCCTACATTCACTCCTACTCGCACGCCCACGCGTACTCCCACACCGGTCGGTCCCACCAATACATTCACACGTACACCTACCCCGAGCGGAGGTAGTTGCTGGCCTGCCTGGAACGCGAGCACTGCATATACAGGCGGTTCACAGGTGAGCCGCAATGGACAGAATTATCAGGCGGCCTACTGGACGCAGGGCAATGACCCTGCCACGAATAGCGGTCCTCCTGGCAGCGGTCAACCCTGGATTCCCATGGGCTCCTGCAGTGGCGGACCAACTGCCACACCCACGCGCACGAACACGCCTGCGGGTCCCACATTCACGCCCACGCGTACTCCCACAACGGGCAGCGGAGGTGGCACCAAGATTCTTGGTTACTTTGTTGAGTGGGGCGTCTATACTCGTAACTATCATGTCAAGAATATCGCTACAAGCGGTTCAGCTTCCAAGCTCACCCACATCAATTACGCCTTCGGCAACGTTTCGAATGGTCAATGTGTGATCTATGATTCGTATGCCGACTACGACAAATTCTATGATGCGGCTGCAAGTGTGGACGGCGTTTCTGATACCTGGGATGCCGGCGCACTGCGCGGCAATTTCAATCAATTGCGTAAGCTGAAGCAGTTGTATCCCAACATCAAGATTCTATGGTCGTTTGGCGGCTGGACGTTATCTGGAGGCTTCGCACAAGCCGCGGCCAACCCGACCGCCTTTGCCAATTCATGTTACAACCTTGTTCATGATCCGCGCTGGAACGGTGTGTTCGACGGCATCGACATTGACTGGGAATACCCAAACGCGTGCGGACTCACTTGTGACTCCAGCGGACCCGCAGCCTTCAGGAACCTGATGCAGGCCCTGCGTACCCGCTTCGGTTCTGAGCTGGTAACTGCGGCCGTGCCAGCAGGCTACACCCAGATCAACGCCACGGATTATGGAGGGGCGGCCCAATACATAAACTGGTACAACGTAATGACCTACGACTTCTTCGGTGCTTTCGATGCAGACGGCCCCACGGCCCCACATTCGCCGTTGACTTCGTATACGGGCATCCCACAGGCCAACTTCTATTCCGATTACGCCATTCAACTCTATAAGCAGCAGGGTGTACCAGCCAGCAAGCTTCTGCTTGGCATCGGTTTCTATGGCCGCGGCTGGACTGGTGTAAGTAACACAAACGGCGGACTGAACCAACCCGCATCCGGCCCCGCACCTGGACTCTATGAGCAAGGGATTCAGGATTACAAGTTGTTGGCGACTCAGTGTCCACCCACTGGCACGGTTGCAGGAACTTCATATGCCTATTGTGGAGGCCAGTGGTGGGGTTACGATACCCCCGCCACGATCGCCAGCAAGATGAGCTACAAGAGGAGCCAGGCGCTTGGCGGGGCTTTCTTCTGGGAGCTTTCCGGCGATACCAGCAACGGTACCCTGATTACTGCCCTCTACAATAATCGCTAAGCCGAACAAAATTTTCTGAAGCCTAACGTTTGCGGCGCTGACCTATTCAGTCAGCGCCGCTTCCTTTTAGGAATTTATCTCCTGAAATAATAACCAGGCAACTTAGTAAGCCAAACATTTGTAAATCAAGGAGAAACAAAGTGACCTTAAAAGTTTCCGTCTATATCGCTGCCAGCCTGGATGGTTTTATTGCCCGCAAGAACGGTGACATTGACTGGCTCACTGGTGGAGAAGGTGGCGAAGATTATGGTTACACAGAGTTCATGTCTGGCATTGACCACGTTGTCATGGGCAGGAACACATACGAAAAAGTATTAACCTTTGGTGGTTGGCACTACGATAAAAAAGTGATCGTACTCACCAGCAGGGATTTGATTATTCCGCCAGACCTATCAGACAAAGTAGAAGCGCTTCGTTTATCTCCCCATGAGTTGCTAAACGAAATGGACATTCGTGGCGCGAAACACATCTACCTCGATGGTGGTGTGACGATCCAGCGTTTTCTGCGTGAAGGTCTCGTGGACGAAATGACCATTACAACCATCCCTATTTTGATTGGAGAAGGGTTGCCATTATTCGGCAAATTGGAGAAGGATGTAAAACTCGAACTGATAAAGTCCGAGTCTTTCAATAATGGATTTGTGCAAAGTAAATACAAAGTTAATAGGTGATGATGAACGTCTCCCATGCCCGCACGGCGGGTATTGCTTTGAGACCTAATTCCTGACCTATTAAGGAGGGGATCTTTTTATGAGTCTGTTAAATTTCGAGCCGCTGCACGATAAACCATCGGGCTATTTTTACGAAGTCCGCTTGAGCGGACTAGCCGCTAGCGGTGGCTCTGTATGTGTAGCCCTGACATTCATGTCGGGGCGGGCATGGTTTCACCCTTACCCTGCCCATATATACCGCCAGCCCGCTTTAGGATTGTAACCTTCTCAGGGGGATGCAGTAATGATTTTCAGACCGATATTGTCTAAATCACATTAGAATAGAGATACTTATTGGTCTTACTGGAGTGAGTGATGGAACGAAAAACACAAACAGGCTATTTGGTGCTTGCAGATATTTCTGGGTATACATCTTATGTAGCACAGACGGAGATCGAACATGCCGACATGGCGCTCTCCTACCTGCTGGAAACCCTCGTCGAGCAACTCAGCAGTCTGCTGGTCATCTGCCAGCTGGAGGGCGACGCGGTCTTTGCCTATCTCGAGGAAAGCAAACTGGCGGAAGCCAAATCCCTGTTGGAGCTGATCGATCAGACCTACCTGGCGTTTCGAGAAAAGGCATTGGCGTTATACGCCGGCGCAACCTGTCCGTGCAGGGCGTGCAAAGCCTTACCCACGCTTGATCTGAAGTTCATGGTGCATCACGGCGACTACGTTATCCAACAGTTGGCAGGCGTCCATCAACTCCTGGGCACGGATGTCAATCTCATCCACCGCCTCGCGAAGAACCGCGTGACCGAATCCACAGGCTGGAAGGGTTACGCGCTTTTTACGGATCAGGTCATGGAACGGATGCAGCACAGCAAAGAGGATTTCTTCAAGCAATCAGAATCCTATGAACACCTGGGGGATGTAGAAATCTATTGCATGGATATGCATCCTCGTTATGATGAGATGAAGGATTCTTAAGGCCTTCATCTAGCTCTGCAACAAGTGATTACACGCATGGGGTATTAAGGTTTACCATCTCAGGATAACAATTATGGGGTAGGATGGACATCAGACCATAAGGAGATGCGACCATGACCATCTGGCGATTGATAGGGATCATATTCATTTTTATTTGTATCACGATCGCCTGGGGAATCCTGGGCACAAGCATTATGGTGCGAACGGATTCAGGCTACGATCTGCTCAACGAACAAGTTGAAGACCTTTGGGGGTCAGAGCACTACCAAAGGGCTCCAACTGTCACACTGGAAACCGTACAGCTAGATGGCGATAAAGAGAAGGCAGTCATCACTCCCGTCGAAGTGGAATCGAGCGATATCCAGGTGGCATTTCAGCTCCAGCACCGCCGCAAGGGGCTACTATGGTATTCCACGTATGATGTGGATTTCGATGCGGTTTATATAGTCAAGAATCCACTTGATGAGCGCGCCGAGGGAACGGTGACGTTCTATTTCCCGGCATCCAGCACGATCTATGATGCGTTTGAATTCCGTGTCGACGAGATGGATATCACCCCCAATGCTGAAAACACATCTGATGGCATAAAAGCCGTGCTTGAGATTCCACCCGGAGGCGAAATACCAATCCATATTGCATACAAATCTCGCGGCCTGGATCGTTGGATCTATAGTTTCTCAGATGGCATCACCACGGTTAAGAATTTCTCACTGAAGGCAGTTACGGATTTCAATGAATATGACTTCCCGCAACAGACGATCTCCGCCTCCACCAAGACCCCTACAAATAACGGCTGGACGTTGGATTGGACATTCAACAACTTAGTGTCTGATTTCGACATCGGCGTGCAAATGCCAAGCAAACTAAACCCGGGTCCGCTCGCCAGCCGGATGAGTTACTTTGCACCTGTTTCGTTGTTATTCTTCTTCACGACTCTGGTCGTCTTGGGAGCCGTAAACAACCGGAATCTGCATCCAATGCACTATTTCTTCCTGGGCGCCAGTTTCTTCTCGTTCCACATTCTATTTGCATATCTGGTGGATCATCTATTACTCGAGCTATCCTTCATCATCGCGGCGCTCGTTTCGATGGTTCTGGTTGCCACCTATTTATACCGAGCGGCCGGCGGACCTTTTGCTGTTTGGGTAGGCATTGCGCAATTCGTGTTTCTGGTGCTATTCTCATATGCCTTTTTCTTTGAAGGCTATACCGGTCTGGTCATTACCATTGGTGCCATCCTGACTTTGGCAATCATGATGCAATTGACCGCTAAAGTAGAGTGGGCTGAAGTCTTCCGCAAAAAGGAGACGAAGAGCCAGGCGGCAGATTGAGCTTCTCTCACTCGAAACGTCTATTCCTAAGCCGCCTCATGGTGGGGTTTGGATTTCTGTTTGCAGGGATGAGCGGTTTGGGTGGGACATCGCCGCCGTCCCCTCTTCAATTGGAAAGGAGTATGCATGCACTTCATGATGGGTTTTTATAGCCCCGTATTTTGACCCATTAGTGTGCTACACTGATAGAGGCATACCATAAACAATGTGTTTATTATTTGGGGGAGACGGCGGATGTTCCATAGGGAGCATCCATTACGACCCAAGCCCGTTAATAAATATCAGTACGATTAGTAGTAGAGGAAAAATATCATGGATTCAAAAGCAACTGTCCAAGCTTTCCTGGATTCCGTCCAGATGGGCGATTTCGAGAAGGCAAAATCCTTTCTCAGCGATGATTTTCAATTTAGCGGACCCGTCCCCGAACCGGTCAATCGCGACGCATGGTTGGGAATGAGCATGAGCCTGAAAAAGGCTTTCCCAAACCTTGAGTATCATTTTCATGTTGAAGGTGCAGATGGCGATGTTGTAATGCTCGGGGCGCAACTTAAAGGAGCCCATAGTGGAGATCTTGACCTGACAAGCATGAACATGGGTGTGATCCCTGCTACCAACAAGTCCTTTGCCAACCCGCGCGAACACGGCAAGATAACGGTCAAGGGCGATAAGATCGTCTCCTGGGTTGTAGAGCCGACTGAAGGCGGGGGCTTGATGGGGATCCTTGGTCAACTTGGCGTCAAAGTACCAACGATGTAATCTGCTTCAAAATTTGTTGGTGTCTAAAGGTTAACCCCGCCTCATTGAACTGAACCCGTAAAAACAGACACGGAAGAAAAAGCCCTCCTGTGAGACAATCGCACAGGAGGTTTTTGTTATGCCAGGCAAAAAAGGAATGAAGCATTATCCGGTAGCCACGAAACTGGAAGCGGTACGGTTGTATCA
>JAXIPJ010000337.1:0-4186 GCA_045402985.1 Anaerolineales bacterium | reverse complement strand
GCCGACCATTCATATTGAATGGATGTGACAATTTCACCATTTGATCCTGTATGGTTTTCAAATAAATAAGCGTGACTGGCATTGATGGTCTTTCCCAGACGTTCAAGCACTGTTTCGATCTCTGTTCGCCAATCTGAGGCTTTGAGCAAAACTTCGGCGCTTCTGGCCGTGACTTCCAGAATGGATTCGCGCTTGCGTAGATCAGATTCGATCTGTTGTCGTTCGCTCAATGCACTATTGGCACCGCGCAAGGCGTCATTGACCATTCGCAGTGCAAGCGTCAAAAACACACTTGCCAGAACAAAATAGATGCTATTGATGATCCAGAAGACAATCGGGGCGTGATCAGCAGGTTTGGGAAGCAGGATGAGCGACTCGACTTCAAGCAAGGCAGCTCCAAAAAAAACACTGCATAGCGCTATCAATACTGTCGCTTTCCAGCCCAACAATAAACCCGCGAACAGAATGGGAACAATGAATGCGCTATATTCAGGCGCATTCACGCCGCCGCTGGCAATTACGAGCAGGCCTATCACGAGGGAGATCCCGCTCACGAGCGTAATGGATGCCGACCGAACATAACCAGCCTTCATTGCTAACCATACGGTCAAAATTATGGCGATAGCCATCCCAGCATATATGACACGCTCCTCCGAAGCTATAAGCCCATAGGACAGCGCTGCAAAAAATGAGCTTATCGTGATCATATTAAGAAGGCTCGCGGTACGGGTCTTCTCTTCGTCATCTACAAAAACGGGCGGGGAAAGGAAATGCAGAATTCGCTTGAACATGGTTAAGGCAACTTATTATTCAGCCTTGTTGTGAAAACATTGGCAAAGTGAAGTACTTTCTGCTTGAAGTTCATATTATCAACAAAACGATCCGGTTCATCCAACCTTCTTAAGGATTATATATCATGTCCATTCTATAAAACCTAACAAAGTTTGAAGGCCGGATTCTCTCGTTAAACAATTCATCCGCCCGGAACTGGTGAGCGGATGAAACGCTGGTCAAAAGTCTTTTTGCGGCCATCTCATGGCGTGCAAATCACCTTGAAATTCGCCTCACCGATCACAACATTTGGCACAATCGTACGGACTCGTATTGAATAATCATTGGCGCTATCCACCTGATAGTAATCTTGAACCATCTTCGTACCACCCTCCTCGAACAACAGGTTTTGTTCAGCCGAGGTTTTGCCAGCGCTGGACTCCCAGCGCCAGATCACAATGGATGGACCGTTGGTGGTAATAAAGGCGGTAATGATGACGCTCTGAGGAAACGCATCACACGCCACATTCATACCCTGCGGGTCAACGCTGACGTTTACACTGGTCACTGATATCTCGGGCGGTTCCACTACTGGCAGCGACTCCACGTTGCCTATTGTGTCAGTAACACTTGCGGCCAGCCAGCACAATGTGGAGGGGTCGCTGGGATTCCTCACATACCACCAGGATGAATCCAGGTTCTTTCCGATCATCTCTGCCTGCCTGCCAGGGTTCAACGCACCCGCGATTCCATATTGTGTGCCTGGCCCAAAGCGACAATTGACCGGCTGGTCTTTGGCTGATGCCAGCAAATTACTGGGCGTGAGTGTGGGAACAATGGTGGCAGTGTCGATTGCCAGTAGCGTTTCAATGGAAACAAGCGTGGGCGTAGATGCGCTTGTGATCGGTATTTCAAGCGTCGGCGGGGCAGGAAGCGGAGGCGTTTCTGTCACCTGATCCGCCGGCAAATTGCAGAAAGTCATCCCCAAGGCAAATATGGCAATAGCAATCCAAAGCTGATTTTTCATCATTCCTCCTCGTAAAATGAAATCCTAATCGGTTGCTTCAGTTATGGCAATAGGTCTTATGACATATAATGGGACCGTTACTTAATTGACTCTGTAGGGTTTTAAAGTCTTTCCTGTGCAGATCATCCACTGATTTTCGCAACCCTTATCTCGCAATTCTCGTATATGAATATAGTGCACGAAAATGACCAAAGGAGGTCAAAATGACTGGTGGTATTCTTATAGTGGCGGGTTTGATATTGGCAGGAATTATTTTGTTGATCCTGCTATCGGGCGTCCGCTTCATCCCCAACACCCGCATCGGCATTGTTGAAAAACGCTTCAGCCCAAAAGGTTCGGTGAAGAGCGGGTTCATCGCGTTGAATGGCGAAGCTGGCTTTCAACCCAGGGTCTTGCGCGGTGGTCTGCACTACTTAATGCCCATCCAATTTGTGGTCCGCATGGCTCCACTGGTAACCATCCCACAAGGCAAGATTGGGTACATCTTCGCGCGTGATGGCAAACTGCTCGAGCCGACCCAGGCACTCGCCTCGAATCAGACTGCTTTTGATTTTCAGGATGTGGAAGCCTTTTTCAGAGATGGCGGCCAACGCGGACCGCAACGCCGCGTCCTGCGTGAAGGCACCTATGCTATCAACCTGATGCAATTCATTGTACTGACCGACGAGCGCATTTATTCCCTGCCTCTCAGCCGTGATGAAATGCAAACCATCCAGGGTATGGCGCATGTGATCGCCGAACGCGGCGGGTTTGTACCGGTTATCATCAAGGATACCGACGATAAGATCGGCATCGCCACGGTCCATGATGGGCCATCGCTGGGGCAGGGTGAGATCATTGCCCCTGTTGTCGGTGATGACCCCAAAAATGCCGATACATATCACAACAAATTCCAGGACCCTGATAAGTTCTTAAATGCAGGCGGCTTCCGCGGCCGCCAATTGCAAGTGGTTGTGGAAGGCACATATTATGTCAACCGCCTGTTTGCCACGGTTGAAATGATCCAGAAGACAGTTATCGAGGTGGGCAACGTGGGCGTGGTTGTTTCTTATACAGGCGAGACGGGTGAAGACCTTTCGGGCAAGGAATATCGTCACGGCGAGTTGGTGCTACGCGGCAAGCGTGGTGTTTGGGAGGAGGCGCTTCTCCCCGGCAAATACGCCTTCAATACCTACGCGGGCAAGGTTGTTTCAGTACCAACGACCAACTTCATCCTCAAATGGATTAGCAATCAGACGGGCGCGCACAAGTTCGATGAGAATCTCAGCGAAGTCTCGCTCATCACCAAGGACGCGTTCGAACCATCTTTGCCGCTCTCAGTGGTCGTCCACATTGATTACGAAAAGGCTCCGCTGGTCATTCAACGCTTCGGCGATATCAAACGCCTCGTGGAACAAACGCTCGACCCGATGGTGGCGGCTTATTTCAAGAATATCGGTCAGACGCGCACCTTGATCCAGTTATTGCAGGAACGCAGTGACATCCAGAAAATTGCAAGCGAAGAGATGAAGATAAAATTCCAGCATTACAACCTTGAACTGGAGGAAGTGCTGATCGGCACGCCCTCATCCCCCGAGGAAGATATTCAAATCGAATCCATTCTGACACAATTGCGCTCCAGGCAGATCGCATCCGAACAGATCGAAACCTACGACCGCCAGGAAAAAGCTGCAGTGAAGGAACGCGAACTCCGCGAAGCCGAATCCCGCTCGCAAATGCAGACCGGCATGACACAAGCTGAATTAAACATCGAAATTCAGTCGAGCCAGGGTAAAGCGGACTACCAGCGCTCCATTCAACAGGCTGCGCAGATCCGCGCGCTGGCAGAAGCGGAAGCTGAGAAGATCGCCCGCATCGGTATCGCACAGGCGCTCGCCACCGAGGAACAAGTCCGTGCGTATGGTGGACCGCAGTTCCAGGTGACGCAAACAGTGCTCAACCGTTTCGCCGAAGCCATCCAGGAATCCAAAGTGGATGTTGTCCCGCGTGTGATTGTTGGCGCAAATAAAGATAGTGGCTCAGGTAATATTATGGAAGCGTTGCTTGCAATGTTGCTCTCAGATCGTTTCGGCGCTCTCGCCAATGAAGCGCAAGGCAAACGCTCCGAGGAAGCCGAACAACTCCGTTCTGAAATTCGCAAGAGTATGACTGCGAAGACAACAGACAAGAAAGAATAAATTTCTGTAGGGGCGGGATAACCCCGCCCCTACAATGTTTCACTAATCAATGTTGCATTTTCCACAACGCGCGGATGGTCCCCGTGCAAACATAACGTATCCACCTTCACAGGTTTTCCCTCAAATAAAATTCCATCCTGAATCAATTTCATTGCATGTGCCGCGACTTCCTCGGGCAATTCAATGATCGCATTTGACTCTTTACGAGATA
>JAXIPJ010000137.1:0-3190 GCA_045402985.1 Anaerolineales bacterium | reverse complement strand
GAAAAGATGGGCAGATACACTTCGGCTTCGAGATGGTTGAACCACTCGCGTTCGGAATCAGGGACAGACCGAAATGTTGGGAGCAGGTCCAGGTCATATTGAAGAAGCGGGCGCTGCTCCTGAGTCAAATGCTTAACGATGGGATGATCTGTGGGGAACGATATGATCTTCACCTGGCGCTCACCCGGGTTCCGCACTGCGCGCAGACGGTATGATTTTTGCCCATCGCTGGAGAGTTCTGAATCGACCAGGAATAGAAAGCCGCGGGTGATGTCCATGGCCTCAATGATGAGGCCGACTGCCACGTTGGCGAGCTTTTGCATATCGAGGATGTTACTGATCTGTTCGCTATAAGCGTGCAGTGTGCGGCTGGCATGGAATTCGTGAATGTTCAACAAGCGGTTCACCCAGCGCTGTACGAGGGATAACAGCGGCGTAAAAATGAATGAGAGCAGCAGTGCAATTCCCGCGCCCACCAGCAGTGGGTTGAAATTCGGCAGGGCTTTGAATACGGTCTGCGAGGCTGAGAAGCCTGCCACGTAAAAAACGACAATGACGATCGTTGTGATGATATAAGTGAGCACACGCCGCGCCACCTCGCGCAGGTCGGGTGGGTCGTGTGTGATAATGATTAATGCCGCCAAGGCCACCGCGCCGAGCCGCACGGGGCTGCCGGGGAGAGGCAGGCCGATGATGATGAATATATCGTTGAGGATAGTGAGCAGGAAAACAGGCGTCCAGTAATTTAGACGGTTACGAAATAATGGCTGACGGGAGCGCGCATGCGCGGCGCGTGCGATGAATATCGCGCCAAGTATAAAAATGAACCAGCCAATTATTGCCCAGGTGGGAGCGAGTCTTTCAAGGGTCAGTGCAAACCTGTCGTTCGTCCAAATGACAGCTGGGAGGCGCAGCAGATTTGGCAGGATGACGATGAAACCTAAAACCCAGAATGCGCCAAGCGCCAGCCATCTGCGTAGATTGCGCCGAGTGAAAGCCGCAACTGTCAGTGCCAATAAAAATGCCAGTGCCATGGCGCCGTATAATTGAAAATCGTTCGCAACGCGTGGTGTAGCAAGCCTCAATTGCCCCCCGCGCCAGAGACCCTCGCCGATCGTCAACAACATCCCCAACACCAGGTAACTGCTCAATAATGTGGCCGCAGTTTCTTGCCCTGAACGCCGCTGAATTAAATTCGCGAGCACGGGCAGATAAAGCGCCGCAAGGATCAGATGCAATATCAAATTAAGAGTCTGGGGCGACATCGTTGCGAAGTATACTCGAATTCATATAACGGGGTTATCATTGCAATATGCTTATCACAAAGACCTCCCGCGATACCTATCAATTCGATACAGACTTCTTCCAGCCGGATGGACGCGTGGCTTTTGACGATTTTTCCTCCGCCCGAAAGTTCGCCGCACAAATGTCAGCGCTTCGGACTCAGCCGGTGCCTGCCTCCGATATCTACGCGATGCAACTCATCGACGAGGCTTTGCGCACGCTCGTGAAGCTGCATGCCCCGCCAGCAGTGATGAATACCGCTGTCTCCTTCGTGGATGAAAGCCTGGGCGCGGACTCGGTGACCTCCACGCAACAAAAATTCGTTTCAGAATTCCCGCCCGATGATGTTTATCGGGGAGAGATAAAGCCGGAAGAATATCTCGAAAAACTTTTGGCTTCGCTTGGGAAAAACGGACGTGTGGCAACGGTTGAGGAATTATTATTTGTGTATTTACATAACGCCAATCCGGCTGTCAGTCCGCTGGTCGAATTGGTAGATGATGAACCCCTGGAACCGACGGCCTACAAGCATCTGATCACTGCACTGGATTCGTTTTTTGCGCAGATATCGAAAGAGAATGCTGATGGGCAGGGTGCAAGCGAGTCCTTGTTTGATATTCTGCGTGCCCCGGCTGAAGCTTCCCCCAATTCACTCGAAGGGCAATTGCAATTCATTCTCGAAAAGTGGGGACTTCTGCTGGGTGAGACATTTGCGGCGCGTATTATTCGCGGCATGGACTTTTTGCGCGAAGAGGTCATCCACCAGCATCTTGCGCATGGAGACTTTAAAGCGGAGATACCGCTGGCGACTTACACAGGTGGCGAATACGCTGAATATGAAAGATACAGCCCCGATAAAGACTGGATGCCGCGACTCGTTTTGATTGCAAAGAATTCCTATGTCTGGCTCGAACAACTTTCCCGCAAATACGGCAGATGGATAAAAACGCTGGACCAGATCCCTGATGAAGAGCTCGATCTTTTACGAGACCGCGGCTTCACAGGTCTATGGCTGATCGGTCTTTGGGAACGTTCGCGTGCAAGCCAGAAGATTAAGCAGCGCATGGGCGACGCCGATGCGGTTGCTTCGGCATATTCGCTTCATTCCTATGATATCGCTGAAGATCTCGGTGGTTGGTCTGCATTGGAGAACTTACGTACGCGTGCCTGGCAGCGCGGTGTGCGCCTCTCCGCAGATATGGTTCCGAATCACATGGGCATCGACTCGAACTGGGTCATTGAACATCCCGATTGGTTCTTATCAATCCCTTATTCGCCGTATCCTTCTTATTCATTTAAATCTGAAAATCTTTCAGATGATATTCGTGTGGGAATTTATCTCGAGGATCATTACTACGATAAAACCGACGCGGCTGTGGTCTTTCAACGCCGCGACCATCTCACTGCTGATGTCCGTTACGTCTATCATGGCAACGATGGCACCTCCTTCCCATGGAACGACACCGCCCAATTGGATTACTCCAAAGCCGAAGTGCGCGAAGCTGTTATCCAAACGATTTTGCATGTGGCGCGCAATTTCCCGGTCATCCGCTTTGACGCGGCGATGACCCTTGCCAAGAAACATATCCAGCGCTTATGGTTCCCTGAACCCGGTGCGGGCGGCGCGATCCCGTCCCGGTCTGAACACGGCATGACCCGTGAGGAGTTTGATGCGGCGATCCCGCAGGAATTCTGGCGTGAGGTCGTGGACCGCGTCGCGGTTGAAGTCCCGGATACACTGCTTCTTGCCGAAGCGTTCTGGCTGCTGGAGGGATATTTTGTCCGCACGCTGGGAATGCACCGCGTGTATAACTCTGCGTTCATGCACATGCTGCGCGA
Source organism: Anaerolineales bacterium (assembly GCA_045402985.1). Classification (GTDB taxonomy): domain Bacteria; phylum Chloroflexota; class Anaerolineae; order Anaerolineales; family Villigracilaceae; genus Defluviilinea. Next base: position 67 of record JAXIPJ010000137.1, on the reverse strand, counting down.
TGAAGATAATGCCAAGTACCGCATGGCGATCAAGAACACGCTGGAGTTCGATCCACAAATTCTCAAG
>JAXIPJ010000181.1:0-6952 GCA_045402985.1 Anaerolineales bacterium | reverse complement strand
GAAACCCTCTTTTCTGTGGGAGATTTTGGCGTCTCGGGCCGCGATTTGATCCTGCTGGGAGGCGGACTCTTCCTGATCGCCAAGAGCACACAGGAAATTCACCAAAAGCTGGAGGGCGTTGAGGGTCAGTCCTCGGCGAGGGTGAGTGCCACCTTTTGGAGCGTGATTGTTCAGATCATGTTGTTGGATATTGTCTTCTCATTAGATTCAGTGATTACCGCAGTAGGTCTGGTGGATGAATTGCCGATCATGATCGCGGCGGTGATCATCGCGGCGGTTGTAATGATATTTACTTCCACTCCGCTGGGGCATTTCGTCGAACGCCATCCCACGATCAAGATGCTGGCTTTGAGTTTTTTGTTGATGATCGGCTTTACACTGATCGTTGAAGGCTTGCACCAGCACATCCCGAAGGGATATATCTACTTCGCGATGGGCTTCTCGGTCCTGGTGGAGATGCTCAACCTGCGTCTAAGGCGGGTAACAGAGTCGCCAGTCAACTTGCGCGATGCCTATGCCCAAGCGGCGGAAGCGGGTGTTTCGATCATGCCTGTTGCAAAAGTCCCCGCAAAGATCTCTCCAAAAAAGAAACCTGGGAAGAAGAGGAGATAGTAGTAAGAGTCAAAATGAGATGGATTTCCAAAATCCATCTCATTTTTATTTAGTTCCCGCCGTTATTTATGTTTGCCTTCGTCGCCTTCACAAACCCAACAAACAACGGATGCGGCTTCATCGGTCTCGACAAGAACTCAGGGTGGAACTGGCTGCCCACCATGAACGGATGATCCTTAAGCTCCGCAATTTCAACCAGCTTTCCATCGGGTGACATGCCTGAAAAGGCCATGCCTCCTTTTTCAAAATCCTTTTTATAAGCATTGTTGAATTCAAAGCGGTGGCGATGACGTTCGTTCACTCGCTCTTCATCATATGCCGCGGCGGCTTTTGATTCTTTTTGCAGTTCGCATGGATACAGCCCGAGTCGCATCGTCCCGCCCAAATCAGTGATTGAGCGCTGATCGAGCATCAGGTCAATGACGGGGTATTCCGTGCCTCTGTCAAATTCCGATGAATTTGCATCTTCGTGATTCAAAACGCCGCGTGCAAAGTCAATGCACATCACTTGCATTCCCAGACATAAACCGAGATATGGCACTTTCTTCTCGCGTGCATAACGAGCCGCTAATATTTTCCCTTCGATGCCGCGTGAGCCGAATCCGCCAGGGACAAGGATGCCATCCGAATTTTGAATAATATCCCAGCCTTTGTCTTTTTCAAGGTCAGCAGAATGTACCCAGCCAATTTCAACTTCAACGTCATTGGCAAGCGCGGCGTGTTTGAGCGCCTCGCGCACAGACATGTACGCATCCTGCAATTCGACGTATTTTCCAACCAGCGCCACCTTCACAGTTGGTTTTGGCTTTCTCACTCGTTCCACCAACTTCTCCCACGGTTTCATATCCGGCTTGCGCGTGGCTTTCATATTGAGCTTTTCAACCAGATAATCGCCAACTCCAGCTTTCTCCAATAATAAAGGTACTTCGTACAATACATCGCTCGTCACCATCGAGACAACAGCTGGCTTCTCTACGTCGCAGAACAAGGCGATCTTGTCGCACAGTTCCTTATCCACGGGATAATCTGAACGAGCAATGATCATATTTGGCGAGATACCGATCGAGCGCAACGCCGCAACGGAATGTTGTGTGGGCTTGGTCTTGATCTCGCCCGTCGCGCCGATGTACGGAAGCCAGGTCACATGGATGAAGAACACGTTCTCGCGCCCGAATTCATTACGCAGTTGCCGCAGCGCCTCAAGGAACGGTTGTGACTCGATATCCCCTACCGTTCCACCGACCTCAACGATCACAACATCCGCGCCTGTCTCTCTCCCGATCGACGCCACCCGACGCTTGATCTCGTTTGTAATATGTGGGATCACCTGGATCGTCCCACCGAGAAAATCGCCGCGACGCTCCTTGCTGATGATATCCGCGTACACCTGCCCGCTGGTGAAGTTACTGGAGCGGCTCAGGCGGATGTCAATGAATCTCTCGTAGTGACCCAGGTCCAGGTCCGTTTCCGCGCCGTCATCCAATACATAGACTTCACCATGCTGATACGGACTCATCGTGCCAGGGTCCACGTTGATATACGGATCCAGTTTCTGCACGGTCACTTTGAAGCCGCGTTCCTTAAGCAAGAGTCCCGTCGCCGCAGCGGTCACGCCTTTGCCTACGGACGAAACAACGCCGCCTGTATAAAATAAATATTTTGTGGTCATAAACTACCTTTCTCCCTTCTCCCAATTGGCAGAAGGGTAGGGGATGATGGTTAAAAGAGCTGGGGAGGGCGTTTCAGCCCTCCCCAGCGGGGATTGCGTACTGTGTAGGTTGCTGGTCGTTTTCGTTTTCATCCGACCAGTTTGACGAGATCTTCGACGGCTCGTCGCATCTCAAGAAAGATCATACCTAATTTCGCGTCCTGCCGCGCCAGCGCGGTCAGCACCGCTTCCTCTCCAATGGAGGTCAAGACGATCGCCCCTTTGTTACCCTTGATGTAAACCTGCTCCAATCCCTTGCGTCCAAGCTCCGTGGAAATCCGTTCGCCCAGGCTGAGCATTGCCGCAGACATGGCCGAAACACGGTCTTCCTCCACACCCTGCTGCAAAGCCGAAGCCATGATCAGCCCATCCACAGAAACAACTGCCGAAGCTTCGATATCAGGCGCAGCAGCTTGCATGTTACGCAGGCGTTCCACCATCAGGTCAGCGCGATTTTTTGTCATATGTTCTCCTGCTTAATTTATATCTCTCGAAGTTTACCATACTTCAAATTTCAAGAGAACGGCTCTGGTATTTCAATTCACTAACACGACCTAATTTGACCACAGTTTCGCTTTATGTTAAACTTATCCGTTCGATTGATGAAAGTCAAACTTTTTCTGCCCTTCGTTTTGTTAATGATCGCCGCGCAGGATTCTCCGCCGATCGCGATCACATTTCCTCTTTCCGGGGACGTTTTGCGTGGCGAAGTGACCATTACTGGCACGACGGATGATCCGAACTTTCTCTCCGCTCAATTGGATTTCTCCTACGCCTCCAACCCGACGGGCACCTGGTTCGCCCTCCAGGCATTCTCTCAGCCTGTAACGGATTCTGCTCTCGCAGTCTGGAATACCACCTCCATCAGCGACGGTGAATACATTTTACGGCTGCGCGTTAATTTTCTGGATAACACTACTCAGGAAATAACCGCCCCCGTCTCAATACAGAATGACGTTCCTTTCTCCACACCGACCGTTGCACCAACGTCCACGTCGAATACGGTGGAGGTGCAAATCCCCACCCCGTTCTTATTGGCAGCCTCCCCAACGCCCACCGCGCCTCCACGTCCTACACCGACTGCGCTTCCTACTAACCCCGCCTCCCTGGCGCAAACCGCCATCTACGCCAGCCTAGGACGTGGCGCACTGGTAATAATTATCTTGTTCATTCTTTCCGGTCTAATCATCCGCCTCCGCCGTTCGTAACATGTGAACCCTGCTACCTGGAACTTAACAAATGACTCCTGAATTATCTTATCTCCTTGTCGGTCTCGGCAACCCTGGCCGCGAATATCAAATGAATCGTCATAACTATGGCTTCATGCTCATTGACCGCGTCGCAGTGCGTCTTAACGCGCGCGGGTTGAAAGTGCAATCCAAAGCCCTTGTCACCTCTGCCACATACGAAGATCGCAAGCTGATCCTTGCCAAACCGCAGACGTATATGAATCTCTCTGGTCAATCGATACAGGGACTCGCTCACTTCTATAAATTACCGATGGAAAACATGCTGGTAGCCTACGACGATCTTGATCTTCCCTTTGGCACCATTCGCCTGCGTCCTGGGGGAGGACCAGGTGGGCAAAAAGGCGTCGCATCCACTATTGAGAGGCTGGGAACCAAGGACTTTGCACGCTTGCGTTTGGGTATTGGTCGCCCGCCTGGCAGGATGGACCCCGCCACGTATGTTTTGCAGAATTTCTCTCGCGATGAAATGAAGATACTCTCTGAAATCCTTGACCGCGCCGCAGACGCCGCGCTTGAATTTGTAATGAACGGCCTGGACAAGGCAATGAATAAATTTAATGGTGATGTAAAAGAGTAAATGCTGGTGGTTGAGTCGGGCAGGTGCTCTTCTTGCCCGTATCGAAACCACCACTACCAAAAAAGTTTATGCTCTCGCGCTGGTCTCGATATGCCCTTCGCAACGAACGCTCAGACCTACTCGACCAGCAGTGTATTGAAAAATTATGGAATTCATCCTAGATAATATTCGCTCACTCTCCCAATATCAGCAATTGCTGAAACAACTCCAAACAGGCGTGGGGCTTCCTGGCTTGGGATTGCCGCGTGCCGCGCGTTTGCCTGTGCTGGCCGCATTGCATCAGGATTTCGCGGGACCTATCCTGCTCGTCACTGATCGCGCCGATCATGCGCTCTCGCTATTTGATGAATTAGGCTTTTGGGTCAAGTCCGCGCGCTATCATTTTGCGGAACCGAATCCGTTATTCTATGAGCAAGCTGCGTGGGGAGTGACTACTCGCCGCGACCGCCTGCAAACACTGACTGCATTATCTGCTTATCATCTTCCATTTGTACAGAAGCCAGATGTGTCGCCCATCTTTGTGACCTCCGCGCGCTCGTTGATGACGCGCACATTGCCGCGCCGCGATTTTCTCAAAGCCTGCAAGAAATTATCCGCGGGGCAAACTACCCAGCCGGACGCGCTCTTCAGACAGTGGACAGAGATTGGCTATCAACGCGTCAATACTGTTCTCGAACCCGGTCAATTCTCGCGACGCGGTGGCATCCTGGATGTGTGGACGCCCGCAGAAAAACTGCCCGTCCGCCTTGATTTTTTCGGCGACGAGATAGAAACCATTCGAAAGTTCGACCCTGCTTCTCAAAGAACAGTTGAAAATTTGGATGCGATCCTGATCACGCCTGCACGTGAATTTATCGCGGCGGGCCAGGAACTCATCGAGGTATCTGAATTTCAGATCCCGTTGTTGCATCAACAACCTGCCAGCTTGCTGGATTATCTCCCGCAAAAGTCATTAGTGTTGATCGATGATCTGTCTATTGTAGAGAGCATGGTGGCTGAGGTGGAGGAGCAGGCTGTCAAGTTCAGGCAGGAGAGCATCACAGAAGGAATATTAACTGCTGATTTTCCACTACCGTATATTCCGTGGTCTGAGTTGCACGATAATTTGCAGGGATACTCTTCGCTCGAGCTGGGTCATTCGACGGAACTAGAGACTGGAGAGCAGAGATTAGAAGACAGACTTGCGTCGTGTTTTAGCCACGATGAAAGGTTTGGGGGCAGGCTAAAACCTTTTGTTGAGTATCTAACTTCAATCGTAGAAAGAGGCGAGCACGTTATCGCTGTCTCGCGTCAGTCCACGCGCTTGCATGAGTTGTGGCTCGAATCCGACCATCAAGAGTCTAAATCCGAAAAACCAAAATTTATCGAAGCCTCATTATCAGAGGGATTCATCCTCAATCTCCAATCTCCCATCCATCTGATTACTGATTCTGAAATCTTCGGCTGGGAGAGGCCACAGCCGCGCATGCGCCAAAGGCCCATTGCCGAAACGCCGGAATCTGTTTATGCCGATCTGCAAGTTGACGATTATGTGGTTCACATTGATCATGGCATTGGGCGTTTTGCTGGACTGGTGCAACGGGAACTCGATAATCATTTGCGCGAGTTTCTGGCAGTTGAATACGAAGGCGGTGGACAATTATATGTGCCTGTGCATCAAGCCGATAGGCTGACGCGTTACATCGGCGCGGAAGGGGCCGTGCCAGCTCTGGATCGTTTGGGTGGGCAGGAGTGGCACGAGAAGAAGGGGCGCGTAAAGCAGGCGGTTATCGCGGTCGCCCAGGATATGCTGGACTTGTACGCGCGGCGAAATGTTGTAAAAGGCTATTCCTTCAAAGCGGATACTGAATGGCAAAAAGAGTTGGAAGATTCGTTTCCATATGTGGAGACCGAAGACCAGGTGCGGGCACTGTCAGAGATTAAACGCGATATGGAATCGACGCGCCCGATGGATCGACTGTTGTGCGGCGATGTGGGTTATGGCAAAACGGAAGTTGCGTTGCGTTCGGCATTCAAGGCGGTGATGGATGGCAAGCAGGTTGCGATCCTTGTGCCGACGACGGTGTTGGCGCAACAACACTATGAAACTTTTCTTCAACGACTCGCCGCCTTCCCTGTGAAGGTGGAAATGCTCTCGCGCTTTAGAACTGCGCGCGAACAAACAAATATTTTGTTCGAGCTTGCAATGGGTGCGATCGATATCGTGATTGGCACGCATCGCCTGATCTCATCTGATGTGACATTCAAGGAACTGGGTCTGGTCATTATCGATGAAGAGCAGCGTTTTGGTGTGACGCATAAAGAGCATCTCAAAAAACTTCGCACCGAAGTGGACGTGCTCACACTGACGGCAACTCCGATCCCGCGTACACTTTATATGGCGCTTACCGGCGTGCGTGATATTTCAAATCTCAACACGCCGCCTGAGGAACGCCTGCCAATCGTGACGCACGTGGGCCCATACTCACCGAAACTTGTACGTCAGGCAATCCTGCGCGAACTCGAACGCGGCGGTCAGATCTTTTTTGTGCACAACCGCGTCCATACCATCGATGCGATGAAGATGCATTTGAATCAGCTTGTCCCCGAAGCGCAGGTGGATGTGGGTCATGGGCAGATGCCCGAAGTTCAACTTGCGGATGTGATGCACCGCTTCAACGCGGGGGAGACGGATATCCTGCTTTCGACGACCATCATCGAATCTGGGTTGGACATTCCAAACGCGAACACGCTCATCGTGGACCGCGCCGACACGTTCGGCCTGGCTCAGCTCTATCAACTGCGCGGCCGCGTCGGACGTGGAGC
>JAXIPJ010000377.1:0-9386 GCA_045402985.1 Anaerolineales bacterium | reverse complement strand
GCACTGGTTGGCACGAACGGTCTGCAAGCTCTGATCGACAGTAACGCCGGAATCTTTGTCACCGACGATACGCCCAATACTGAGTCACGCTATCGGGTACGTTTTTACTTTGACCCGAACTCGATCACGATGGGCACTGGCAATGCACACTACATCATGTATGGCTATACGGGCACATCCACCATCGTATTGCGCGTGGAGTTCCAGAAGGCTGCTGTAGGTTATCAGTTGCGCGCCCAACTGCGCAATGATGCCAATACTTTCACCACCAGCAGTTGGTTCACCATCAGCGATTCAATGCATTTCATTGAACTGGATTGGCGTGCCAGCACTGCGGTAGGTGCCAATAATGGTGGAATGACGCTGTGGATCGACGGTGTGCCGAAAGTCAATACCAGTACGGTGGACAACGACACGCGCCGGATTGACCGCGTGCAGTTAGGTGCTGTGGCTGGCATCGACACTGGCACGCGCGGCACCTATTACTTCGATGCCTTCGAGTCACGCCGCCAGACGTCTATCGGACCGTAAGCTTTGAGGTCTGTTTTAGCGGTCGGAAATTCCGCCGCCTAACTTGTGATTGGTCGAAGATATGAGCCAACACAACAACCTTCCCTCTTGTTGAGAGAGGGAAGGTTGAACAGTGCAAGCGGGGTGTGGTCTCAATAGATTAAAGGATCTGATCCGTTCCATGGAACATTGCTAACAGACCAAAACTCGATGAGAAGGAAATGAACACAAAACGAATCAGATTTTTTGTACGATTGCTTCCAGAGTTGGCACCGATCACAATGTATAACACACCCGTTTGACTCAACGTTGGCAATTTTTGGCAGTTCGAAAATGAAAGACTAATTGCGCAATGCGAAAGACCCTATTTCCAATTGGATGATTTCATGAATAACCATAGTCTTGTTTCCCTGTCTGTTTTTGCCCTGTTTGTTTTGATCGCGGGCAGCGCCTGCGCTGGCAGTACGCCTGAGCCAACTCCGCTTCCGCCAACGTCTACTTTGCCTCCGCCAACGGAAACTCCCGAGCCAACCATCACGCCCGTTCCACCCACGCCGACTATTACGCCCGATCTTGCCGCCACTCAACAATATGAAGATTTCTTTTCCATTGTGAGGAAATATTATGATGCCGGCATATTGCCAGCTCTGGAGGGTACATACCAGGTGATGGGTGATTACTCCGATGCAACCACAGAGGCAGGAAAGTACCACTGGACAACTTACGACAACCCAATCAGTAATTTTATCGTTCGCGCGGATGTCCTGTTGGAAACCGCTCACAGCCCTGCTTCACAGTCAGGATGTGGGTTTGTCTTTAACGTCATTGATGAAAACATCCATGAATCCGTTTTTCTCCAGCGGAATGGCTCCGCGATTTACGCTCTCAGCGGGAGACCGTTCAAAACGGAATATTATGACGAACTGCCAAACCCTGCTGAATTTACGATGGTGTTTCTCTTATACGAAAACGAAATTCACCTGGCGATCAATGACCAGGACGTTATTTCCTATCAATTGGAATTGAAGAGAGAGAAACGAGGATGGGGTCCGGCTCTGTTGGCAGGCAGCACCCAGGATTTCGGAACACGCTGCGATTTTAAGAATATCGAGCTCTGGGAAATTACCCCGTAGGTTTATCAGCGCGTGAAGCGCTGTGGAAGCTGGATGTGAATCCCAGCGCAAATTTTAGGTTCTGATCTGTTCCATGGAACATGGCTCACAGACCAGGACCTTCCAAACTCAAGGAGAGTTCAACATGGTCATCATAGAACGCCAGATCCAAAAAGTCCGCTCTGGCAAGTGGGCAGAATTGGAGGACCTAGACAAGAAGTTTACTGCCGTCGAGAGTGGCTTGGGGTTTCCTGCCAAGAGGCGCTGTCGCAGCCTGGTCGGTGGACTCACCACCAATATGCTCATTATCGAACGCCAGTGGGAAAGCTTCGAAATGTTGGAAGCCGTATACGAAAAGGCACTTATGAATCCAGAGCATCGGGCGCTCAGCGAGGATGTGGAACTTATTCTGGAGAGTCAGCAGATCGAGTTCTATGTGCCTCTCACTTGAAAACCAGATAAACCTTACTACAACCGACCTCAAAATACTATGTCGCTCTGAGGGAGCGGTTGTTGCGACCGAAGAGTCTCCTCTTTTCCATAGTAGAGACTCTTCGCCACGCTCAGATTTACATTAAACAAGGAGATGTAACCATGGCTAAATTCGAAATCAACCTCGTCATCAATCGGCCCATTGAGGAAGTGTTCGCCTTTATATCCAATCCGGAGAACCAACCTCGTTGGAGGGCTGGAACTTTGGAGGTCGCGAGGAACTCCTCTGAGCCTCTCGGCGTAGGCAGTGTATTCAGGGGTCGCTTCACATTTCTTGGTCGTCCGTTTGATGGGAATCTTGAGATCATCGCACATGAGCCTCATCGAAGATATGAGAGCAGGATGGTTGAGGGTCCGTTCCCGCTTGAGGCGCGCTACAGCCTGGCACCAGCCGAGAATGGCACCCGGCTCACTCTTGTTGTCGAAGGCGAGCCAGGCGGCTTCTTCAAACTGGCAGAGCCTTTGGTGGTGAGTATGGCGAAACGGTCATACGAAGCGGATCTGCACAACCTGAAAGAGATGCTCGAGGCGCAAGCCGTGCAAACTGCCTAATCTTCTTTGCTTACCAGTGTGTCGGTGAATACAATCAATTCATAAGAGTTGCATATGGTTGAGGATCATTTTTAATCATATGTTCAATAAGGAGGTCCTGATGAAAGACTCTACTCTTAGCAAACTTGGAGGAAACTGTTCCATCCTCCTGGGCATTTTGTATCTGGTGATTGGTGTTACTTATCTGCTGTTACCAGCAGACCAAAAGCAAACAAGTGCAGTCGATAAATTCCTGCCCTCGCTTGCAGCAAATCCGACCATACAAGTTGTCCAATTTTGGGTATTTGCTCTAAGTGGATTGGTTGCGATTGCAGTAGTCTTGGCTCTTTCGGAGAGTGTACGATCAGAAAATGAAGGATGGGTCCGCTGGACGAGCACTCTGGCCATCCTGGGGTTCGCGGTCGTTGCGATCAACAACTTCAGGAATATCGCCTTCCAGCCCGGACTGGCGAGGGCTTATGTAGAAGGTGATGCAGTCACCAAAACCGTGATCGAGTTGAGCGGGCCGTTTAGTCTCGACCCACAGGGTTGGCTCGGCTTTGGGGCGGTCGGTCTGTGGGTATTAGTTGTCAGCCTGCTGGCTCTTCGCGCTGGCATCTGGCCCAAGCTTCTGACTTATATAGGCATTGCCACCGCGGTTGCATACTGGTTGATAGTCGCTGGCTTTGTTTTCAATCAGGAGACGCTGTTTACCATTGGTGCAGCTTTGGGTGGCATCATCCTCGCGCCCATCTGGTACATCTGGGCAGGGCTTCGATTGCGGCAGGCAGATTGAGTTTTTATTGGCGCATGTATTTTATGAAACAATCGTTCCCCATTGATTTCACTTCAGAAAGGAAAACCGCTATGAAATTCTTCGTTATTGCAAGACCCCGTCCGGGAGTATCCTTGCCCGATGATCATGCTCTCACCATATTTCAACAGACCTACGACTGGCTCAACACCCATGTGACGGATGGTACGTTCGACTGCGCCTACAACTTCCCGGCTGGAGGCGGTGTGGCAATCGTGAATGCGAATTCACATGAAACACTAACAGAAATTCTGAGCGCCTACCCGCTTCAACCATGGGTGCAATATGAAATACATCCTCTGTCTGACCTCAAACACGGTTTCGACCTGACCATCAAAGCTCTAGGTGGATAAACAACCGAAGCATATGGCTGTTTAAGATCGAGTGCTCATTTGGCGCGAGATGCAAGGCATCTTCTTCGGCGCGCCAATTATGCTCTTTCGGGAAGCACTGGAAAAGGAATTCAAGGATGGCCGAGATTGTAAACCTCAATGGCCTCGATATACGCTTCGAAATTCATGGGGAAGGTATCCCTATTGTGTACATGCCCGGCGGTTTCTATCCTCTCGAACAGGGCCGATTGATGGCTGAGAGGCTAAAAGCCCTCGGTTATAAAGTGCTGCTTTGGGATCGTCCCAACACAGGTGAGTCAGGCTTGCTATTCCAGGGGGACAATCTTTTGAAGATATGGGCTGACAGGCTGCGCGAACTACTCCACTACACCGGACTCACGCCGGCATTTATTTCAGGTGGTTCTGCTGGCGGTCTTGGGTCACTTTATTTCGCCTATCTTTATCCAGCGGAAGTCAAGGGATTGATCTTTAGTTCCCCGCCCACAGACAATCAAGAGATATGGGAGGCTATGCTGAAGGAGACCTTTCTGGCGCGAGCCGAGGCAGCCGATGAAGGGGGCATGGCCGCTGCTTTCGAGCCCACGGATGAAATGCTGGATCTCTTCAATTGGCCCGACCAGTTCGAGCGAGTTGCACAGAAAAGGCAACAACTCCTATCCATGAATCCCCAGGCATTCGCTGATACCATGAGAGCATGGGCGCGTTCATGGATAGCAAGCGGATTTCCATACTTTGCGGGATTGAGTGATGAGCAGCTTGCAACGATCAATATCCCGGCAATCGTCTTTTCGGGCTCGGGAGGGTTTCATCCGCAGCACACAGCCGAAGCGTTACATATGCGGCTCCCCCAGTCGACGCTTGTGATATCGGCCGAGTATTACGCCGAGATATGGGACCAAATCCTCCATGACATGGAAGCGAAAGGCGATGAATACTTTGACGCTGCACTTGTTGGCCGGATAGATGAGTTTGTACGATCCAGCGTCCAGCCATAGTAGGCGGGAAAACCACGCAGCTGTGGGATTCACCCTGCCAACAGCGAGCTTGATTTGCACCTGAGCTTTTTCCATATACTGAGTGTGATCCACGCCCACCGACACACCACTACCCACAGGGTGCTACCCAAACGCAAACCGTTCGGCGCTTATCGTCAAGTATCATGAGGAGATAACAAATGACTATCAAAAAGGAAAGAAATCTAGATTGGCTTATCCAACCCAGAAAAATTCCTTGGTATTGGGGTGCAATTGGTATTTTGTGTATCTGTCCAGCAGGATTTTTTGTCGGGTTTTACGACTCGCCTTTATCAGGGGACAGAATGGGATTCTTGGATTACATCTTGATTTTCAGTGTAATTTCTTTCCCCCTTGTCTGTCTCGGCTCAAGCTTTGGAATATGGTTCCTGAAAGATAAAAATAAAAAATTGGCATTTTACGTTACTGTGCTTCCGGTGCTCCCCCTAATCTTGATTTTCGCTGTATTCGCCTGGGCGAATGTGTCCACATGCGGCTCCTTCAATTGTCAGAGCTCTTCAACAATGCAAGAACAGGGCAACGCGATACGTGCTACCCAATGCGCGTTACCTGTAGTAGATGGTGGAGATGGTTTAGACACAACTGGTTGCGGAGTGCTGGAAGTTGGTGTAAATGTTACAGGCATTACGAGTAGCTCTTTAGAAGCTCATAATTGGCAGTTCTCTGCTCAAAGTGGCAATCAGATTACCATCACCATCGAGAACGATGGCAAATCGTGTCCGCAAATTAGTATTCTCGATTCTAGTGGCAGCGTTCTAGAAGGTTTCAAAGATGAAAATGGAATCCACCTATGCCCAAGTGGCATGACTACAACTAGCTTCTTCTACTTCAATCCGCCCATTAATGGTACATATATCTTACGTTTAATCACGCCGAGCACCCCGGGCGCCTACTGGTTGAAGATCGAGTAAGACAAAAATAAATAATCGGCGAGTCTTGCTTCCCGTGAGAATGTATAACACAGCGTGCACCCCGGCGTACGTTGCCGGGGTGGAGCCGGCCCGACCCTTCGACACTGCTTCGCCAGTCAGGAAAAGCTGGTGGGACTGCCGCCCGTAGGGACAGCGTGCGGCGTTTTCAAGTATTTTTCTGGCTTCGAGTTTTTTCTGCTTCCAAGCAAGTCCACGCCCGCCGACACACCACTACCCACAGGGTGCTACCCGAACGCAAGCGGTTAGGTAGCTCCTTGAACGATTGGTCTTTTGATACAGGAGAGAAATAATGGTGAAATTCGACCACGCGCAGTCAAACGCGATAAATCCAACATACATTTTCTCAATAATTAGCCTGGCTACAGGAATTTTTGGATGGGTATTGGGGATATTTATTATGTTGGCCAGTTTTACTCCTCTTTCCACCTATTTCCCGTTTGGTCGGACTGCTGGTCTGTTTCTAATCATATCGCCAGGGTTCAGCTGGCTAACAGCCATTATTACTGGCATTATTGGGGGAAGGCAAAGCAAAAGAAAAGGTCATCAGCAAGGAAATCGTCTCGCCCAATCGGGTATCGTTCTGAGTGGGATTGGCTGTGCCTTATTTTATGGCTTTTTATTATTAGGAGCTTTAGGCTTTTATATATTAATTTCAAAGGGTTATATTGGGTTTATTCTCCCCTCAGGCAATCTCCCGTTTTGACTAGAGTCCACGCCTGCCCACCAGCGGGTACCCACAGGGTGCTTGGCAAACGCCAGCCATTGGGCTGTTAAATACATGAAGCTCCCAATAAAAGCGCTTGGAGAGTGACTTCACGCGTTTTTGTTTCCATTGCTATAATGCCCCTGCAAACAGTTATTGGTTCAAGGAGAATCTTATGAAACGTTGGCAGGGTTCCTGTATCGGTGCTGTTCTTGTGTTATTGATCGGTGGTGGTTCTTTGATATTCCTTGTTCCATTTGGCGGCGCGATGATTACTGCAGTACCGCCCCTATTTGATAGACTCACTGCGTACGTACTTTGTCCCGATGCAACAAATTATTCCTACAGTGACTTTGGCAGTGTGCCGATCGATTCGACCAACCCCAGCGGTGGGACGGGCCACTACACCGAATTGACGTGTATTTATCAGGATGGCTCACAAAAGGTCTTCGGGAATAATGAAGTCGGCTTGAAAGGGCTGGCCGCCTCATTCTCAGTGGCAGGCATATGCGGCGGTTTGGTTCTGTTTTTCTTTATGATCATCGCTGCCATTGTTGGGGGGAGATTGGTTAAGCCGAAAGCGACATCGTAAATCAGCAAACCAATCGTAGGGGCGACCCGCCCAGTAAGATATAACATCTTGACGGTCTTGAAGGGTCGCCCCTTCTTGAATTCTCGCAATTACATGATCGCGTTCTGCAAAAGATCAACGGCTGTCTGCTCGACCGCGCTGATCTTCAGCAGGATATCCCGTAAATTTGCACGCAACTCCGCGGCCTGGGCATTAGTTAGAGGGAATTCAGTTTTGGATTTTTCCAGCGATTCATTCAAACGGGCGTTGATCTGTTTGATCTCTGGCAAGGCACTCTCGCCTTGGTTGATGAACAAGTCATGCTTTTTCTGGATCAGTTTTTTGCTCTCGCCTAACATGGGAACGTCGTCAGGGAGCAACGCCTCTGCAAACTTGAGCCATAACGTATAACTCTCGCGGAACTTTTCAGCGGATTCCTTCAAGGCGGGCTTTTTCAGAATCTGCGCGGCTTCATCGAGGAAATCTGCATATAGACCGCGTTCCGCCCCATCGGCTGTCACCCAGGTATTTACCCAGTGATAGGCCCCAGGCTGGACAGGGGAACCGGCCAGCGCATGATACATCCGCACGCCAGGGGCAAAGTGTCGCTCCCAGCTATGTTTGTTACGTGTGTTGACTAGCAGCTCGGCAAGTTTTGCATAAGCGGCGAAACCGAAATTATCTCGGCTTCCACGGGGTGGTTTTTCGGTGAATAAAGCGATCGCCTGGGAAATGCCTTTTTGAACGGCACCTGCCAGCTTCGTCGTCTGAGGCGCATCGAGAGTCATCAATCGATATTTCTCCTCTTTGACACGTCCACGTGCTTTTGTCAAATCCGCCATGGAAATATGCAAAGGCTGGGTGGAACGATCTGCAACTATCACCGACTTGCCATCTGATTCAATCGCAAGGAGCGGCATCATGCCCCACATGGCAGTGTCTGACGTGAGATCGTTATATGGCAGACTGAACTGATCTGCCCACGCCAGCGGATACAAACCGCTCGCGAGGGTATCTTGCAAATTTTTCTCTGCAATATCAGGCTTGCTGGTTTGCTGAACATCCTGCGCGATCCCGAGGCGTTCGAGAATAGTGGAAAACGGACTGAATGTATTGCGCGTGAGCATGGCAACGTGCGGCAGATATCCTTTATATTCAAAGGAGAAATATCCGAACGCGATCCCGCCACTGACGCCGAGCAATAGCGCTTCTGAATATGGCTTGCCAGTATGCGGCGCTTTGACGCCTTGCAGCGCCAGTGCATTATGGATGCTGCCTGTTTCCCAGTGCCGACCAGTGAATTGAGTTTTTGTTTTCATGCCTGCCTCCAAAATTTGAACTTGCGGCATTATAAACACCCAAAACAGACTTTACGAAAATTAGCGACATACTATGCACTTTTTGAAATTCCGTAGGGCGGGTTTGTAACCCGCCAACAGCAATCATGTCAGGCTCCAAGCCTGACCTACATTGTCGCCTCAAGTATAATCACCGCATGAAAACAAGGACCTTTGAAAAGGAGATCTTCATCCAGTCCGACGCGGCCACCGTCCTTAACGTCATTGCAGATTACAGTCAGCATCCAAAAATTCACCCGCTGATCATTAAAGTGGAACGCGCCAAAGATGAACCGGCAGGCATAAAGCGTTACTTCATCACTGACAGCTTAAAGTGGGGACCATTCAAATTCAAGATCAAATATAGAGCCGATATTATTTCTGTCACAGAAGACACTGTGCATACCGAGGCGTATCCATCACTAGGGACATTCGTCACAAATTTAACAAAGATAACTCTGCAAGGCAGCGGTGTTCTGCTTCACGAAACCATCACCATGAGGGCACCAGATATGTTGTTCGAGTACGTATTCCAGCAAGCCAAAGTTGCGCATGCAGAGATGCTTGAACGCATCAAGGCATTTGTTGAAACGCGGGCGTAAAATATAACCTGCCGTTAATCCAAAAACAATAATTCCTGATAGAATGGACTGGAGAATGCCCTAACGGGCTTTTTCTATGTAAGCAACAATAGGATACTCACTTGTAATGTACTATAACTTCCGCCTCTTCTGGCGCACTGCATATCGTTCGTTCTTCGACTCGAGAAATACACCAGCCCAACTTACCCGCAAGCGCTTAATATTTTTGTTGTTCTTTTATGCCGTTTGGCCAATTGGGTCGCTTGTCCACTGGCTCTGTTTCTTCCTGGATGACATTCTCTTTCCCGGGCACAAAACACAGCCGATCGAGAAGCCACTTTTTATAGTGGGTAATTTGCGCAGCGGCTCCACCTTTTTGCATCGTCTGCTCTCACGCGATTCGGAAACCTTTACCA
>JAXIPJ010000089.1:0-3279 GCA_045402985.1 Anaerolineales bacterium | reverse complement strand
ACCGAACCAAGCATGATCATGATCGGACCGACCAGCCCAGCGAACACGAACGCCGTGAATGAGAGGAAGACTCCAATTCTGGCAGGGACGGTCCATTGCGCGAAGGAGCGCAAGTCCGCGCGGCCGGCGGAGATGTAATAGAACGCCAATACCAACGCAATCGCGCCGACAACGTGGGGCCAGACCTCGTCCGTGGCGGGAATGCCGAAGATGCCCAGTACCATGTTGGGCGTGAATAAAAATCCTAGCCCCATGCCGATCAAATACACACCGAAGACCAAAAGAGTTGTGGAAGATTTTTTCATTAGGATTCTCCTTGTAGGGTTAAGGGGACAGTCACTTTTGCGAAGCATCCCCGAAGCGGAGGGGACGAAGTGACGATCACTCGCTTGTTATCTTTAGTATAGTTTCACAACAGGGTGGTTGTCACCACACGTTTGTGGGTAAAATGGGTGGAGTTATCATGACCAACACAATCAACGTGAAGGCACGCGAACTGGAAATCCTGCAATTGCTTGCGCAGGGACTCACTAACAGCGAGATCGCTGCGCGCCTGAATCTCTCGCAGGAAACGATCCGCTGGTATAACAAGAAAATTTTTGAAAAGCTGGGAGCAGGGAATCGGACTCAGGCAGTGCAACGCGCCTCGGAGCTGAATCTGCTCCAGGGTCGGGAAAGAAGCGTTGAGGCCAAAAAGGTGAAGCGCTCGCCCGTCCGATACGTCTCGAATGATGGCATCCACATCGCATATCAACTCATCGGTGAAGGTCCCGTTGATTTGTTGTTCATCCACGGCTTTCTTTCGAATCTCGAGATCGCCTGGGAGGACGCCGAGTATAGCGATTTCTTCGAGCAACTCGGGAAGTTTGCGCGCGTGATCCTTTTTGACAAACGCGGCATGGGACTCTCCGACCGCATACGGGGCGCGCCATCTTTGGAGAATACTCTAGATGATGCGATGTGTGTACTGAATGCCGCCGCTTCAAATCGGACTTTTGTCATGGGCACGTCCGAAGGAGGCGCCGCGGCCGTTTTACTGGCTTCCACCTACCCCGAGCGTGTGCATGGACTCATCCTCTACTCGTCGACGCCGAAACTGGTGAAGACGGACGGTGAACCTGATTGGGCGGATGATGAAGATGCGTTCAACACTTCGATTGAACAGATTCAAAAACAATGGGGCGGACCATGGGCGATTCAAAACTTTGCGCCTTCGCGCGCACAGAATGAAAAATTTCGGGAATGGTGGGCGAAGGTGTTGAGGTCATCTACCAGCCCGTCGGAAGCGAGCGCGGTGCTGCGCGTCCTGCGTGATATTGATATTCGCCCACTTCTTCCGCAAATCCGCACACGGACGCTGGTGATTCACAAAACGCATGACCGCATGCTCAACGTGGAAACGGGACGTTATTTTGCAACGCACATGCCCAACGCGCAATGGGTGGAACTCGCAGGCGCAGACCATTTCTTCTTTGTGGACAGCAGACAAATCATCGCGGCGATTCAAAAATTCTGCCGCGAGAAACCCGAAACATCCGTCGATACGATGATTGGCATCGTGTTGTATTTGCATCTGCCGAATGTGAAGCAAAAAGAAAAAGCGATTCAACTTGAATTGAAAGGACAGCGTGCCAAAGGTATCTTCTTCTCGGGCGATGAAGCGACCGCCGTGTTCGATAGTCCAAGCCGTGCGATTCAATGCGCCTTGAAACTGCGCGATATCATCAAAGATGATTCACTCCGCATCAGCCTGCATGTGGGTGAATCCAACGTGGACGATGGCAAGCCTTCATCATCCATTGTGGATGCGGCGCGGCGCGCCTCCGAGTTGGCCCCGTACGGAAAAATCATCGTCACCCAAACCTTGCACGATATTCTGGCGGGCTCGGGTGTGGTGTTCGATTTGCGAAAGATTCACATTGATAAACAAAAATCAGAGAATGTTTCTTTTTACGCACTGACGTAAATCAACAACTCAGCAGAGGTTCAACATGAAAAACGGAAAATGTCCCAAGTGCAATTTGTCCAATGCCTGTTTCAAGGAATATGCCTTGGATGTTGTCAATCTGGATGGAAAGCTGATAGATTAAGTGGACTATATCTGCACAGATTGCGGATACTTCGGAACATATATGACTGATAAGGATGCGTTGATCAAAATCGTTACCCGCGCAGAGAAACTGGGGATTGGAAAAAAACAAAATAACTACTTGTGAAAGAAAAAATGGAAACTCATCAACATGTTTGAACCGACACTTGCCTGGAGATCCACTTATCCGGAAGCACACGCGGGCGTATTGGTGATGCGCGCTGTTTCCAATCCTATCCATCATCCTGAGTTGGAAAGTCAAAAGACCGCGCTGGAGCAGAAATTGCGCGACCAGTTTTCAGGTCAGGACCGTGCGGCGATCGCCAGTGATCCCACCTTGCAGGCTTATGCCGAATACTATCGTCAGTTCAAGAAAACCTATCACATCCAGCTGCAACTAGAGTCGATTGTGCTGAAAGGCAAATCGATCCCAAGTGTAGCCGCGTTGGTGGAAGCCATGTTCATGGCAGAAATGAAGAATATGCTGCTGACTGCCGGGCATGATCTGGATACATTACAGCTGCCACTCTCGCTGGACGTGGCGACGGGTACTGAACAATATACCTTACTGCGCGGCGATCAGCAGACTCTAAAAGCTGGCGATATGATGATAAGCGATCAGGTGGGCGTCGTTTCGAGTATTGTGTATGGGCCAGACCAGCGTACACAGATCACTCCAGGTACGCGTAACGTAATATTTACCGTCTATGCCCCAACTGGTATTAGTAAGCAGAGCGTAGCGCAGCACCTGCAAACGATAAAAGAGAATGCGCTGTTGTTCGCGTCGCAAGCCAATATCGAATTGTTCCAAATTTATGGAGATGAATAAAATGATCCTTATGAGTATTAACCTTGGAGAGAAAAGAATACAACAGCGGAAAGACCGCATCGAAACTACAGGAATTTTCAAATTTCCTACCGACAGGGCTATACAGGTCACAAAACTTGGGCTGGAAGGCGATGTGATCGTCAGCAAAAAACATCACGGCGGACCCGACCAGGCAATTTATGTCTATGGAGGAGCAGATTACGAGTGGTGGTCAGGGGAATTAGGGAAAGAGATCTCTCCGGGCACATTCGGCGAGAATTTGACGATCAGTGAATTGGAGAGCGCGCAGTTCAAGGTGGGTGACTACATTCACATTGGTGACGTAACTCTGCAAGTCAGCGCGCCGCGCATCCCATGCGGG
>JAXIPJ010000219.1:0-3748 GCA_045402985.1 Anaerolineales bacterium | reverse complement strand
TTCAACAGGTTCTGCACCCGCGATCAAACGGGCATAACTAATTGGATAACAACCCACATCCCAAATACTGCCTCCGCCAAGCGCTGAATTGAGCCGCACGTCGTTTTCATCAGAGATGTTGAACGTGAATGAACCGCGTATGAGTTGGAGTTTCCCGATTGCCCCACTCTCAATCAGTTCCTTCACTTTGAGAGTCTGCGGATGATGGCGGTACATGAACGCTTCCATGACTACCACACCTGCTTGTTGGGCCGCTGCGGCAATAGCATCCACTTCTTCAACCGTGAGCGCCAATGGCTTTTCACAGAGCACATGCTTGCCCGCCTGGGCGGCCTTGATCGTCCACTCGGCATGCATACTATTGGGCAGGGGATTGTAAATGACATCCACATCAGGGTCGGCGAGCATGGCTTCATAACTGCCGAAGACCCGCGGAATGTCCCGTTCAGTGGCATAAGCTTTCGCCCGTTCAAGATCGCGGCTGGCGACAGCGGTCAATTCGTTCCGAGCCGAGGCGCGCAATGGTGGTAACAATACGCGGTTGATACGAGCGGTGCTCAGTAAGCCCCAACGTAGTTTGTTCATGCGTAGTCTCCTATGTAGTAGAGAGGGTTTTAATAATATGTGTAAAAGAAACTAACCATACACGTGAATGGCATCCATGCAAGCTCGTGCAGTTGCTGTGATCTGATCAAACGCCTCAGCTGCCACGAGTTTGTTGGACACCAAATTTCCTCCAATGCCAACCGCCACTGCGCCAGCAGAAAGATAATCACGGGCATTCTCGGGGTTCACCCCACCGGTTGGCACCAACTTAAGGAAGGGCATTGGTGCAAGCACATCTTTGATAAATTTCGGTCCGCCCAATTGCGCAGGAAATACTTTGACCAATTCCGCGCCAGCCTCATACGCCTCCAGTAATTCGGTGGGCGTAAAGCCGCCGCACAAAATCAACGTGTGGCGTTTGACACAGGTTGCAATGACCTGGCGGCGCACCGCAGGCGTTACCGCGAACTGTGCACCCGCGTCAATAGCAGCCTCGGCCTCTTCGGACTTTAGCACCGTTCCCACACCCACGCAGGCAGTATCACCCAGTGCCTGGCGGGTTGCTGAGATGGCTTCAAGCGCACCGTGACCTGTGAGTGTAAACTCTAAAACATTGACGCCGCCGGCCACCAGTGCCTGAGCCACTTCCACTGCGCGGGTGTAGTCATCCAGCCGTACCACTGCGACAATTTTATTTGCAAGAATCTGTTGAATGGCAGACATGCCTGTTTCTCCTAGCGCGAAATGTCGCGCCGTTCCGGGGCCAGCATCGCGTTTAGTTCAGCTCGAGAGGATAAAACGCGGTCACCATATTGTGATAATGCAATCGCCGCCAATGCTACTCCCCGTCGCAGGCCATCGCGCAAAGAGGATGAGTCTTTGGCAGACGGGTCACCTGACAGCCAGCCATCAAGCACGCCTGCCGCAAATGCATCGCCACTACCAATCCGGTCCACAATTTGTACTGGGAGCGCGGGTTGTGTCACAAACTCATTGCCGCACAATAGTGCCGCTCCCTGTTCGCCAAAGGTGCAGAAGATGGCAGGCGCATGCGTGAGCGATTGCAGCTCGGCCATCAATTGACGCGGCTCGACCTGACAATTAAACAGCGCTACAGCATCCGCACCTTTGCACAACAGTATATCGGCATCCGCGATCAGGGGGCGTAGTCTTTCGCCTGCAGTTGCCGCAGTCCATAATTTGGCGCGATAGTTCACATCGAAACTGACCATCACCCCGGCGGCACGGGCACGTCGAATTGCTTCTCCTAGTAACGCGTAACAATTTTCACTCAACGCCGCTGTAATGCCGGTGAGATGCAAGACACGTGTATCCAGTAAGTAGTCCCAATCTATATCTGCCGTGGTCATGTGTGATGCCGCAGAGTCTGCACGATCATAAATGACCTGGGTAGTGCGCGGAGGTGTGGCGTATTCGATAAAGTACGTGCCGAGTCGTTCGTCTGGCACACATTTCACCGCGGAGACATCCACGCCATCGGAGCGCAACGCACGCAGGATCGCCTGACCCAAGGCATGGTCAGGCATACGACTGACCCAGCCAGTCCGCCAGCCCAGGCGTGCCAAAGCTACACTGACATTGCTTTCCGCTCCTGCAAGCTCCAGATCAAGCAAGCGGGTATCATCCAGCCGTCGACCCGTGGGCACGCTAAGACGCAGCATGGATTCGCCGAGGCTGACAAAATCAAAGCGAGGGGGCGTAGTTGATTTGCTCATTGATCAACAAACTGGATGCATGAAGCGCCAGTTACCGCAACGCTCGAGACAGGAGCGCCAAGCGCTTCTTTTCCCTCTAATACTGGGAGGACGCATATTTCATTACTATATTGATTTGCCACTAGTACAAACCGTTCGCCAGGAGAAAGCGCAAAGTTACGGGGCCAGTTCCCGCCGCATGAGGGAATCGAAACTAAAGTCAGATTGCTATTATCATTGATCTCAAATATCGAAATACTATTATGCCCTCGATTGGAAACGTAAACGCGCGCGCCTGATTTTGATATATGAATATCGGCTACTATATTTTCCGGAGAGTCTGGTGGGATCGTGGAGAGGGTTTGTCTTTCGAGCAAAGAGCCACGTTCGGCATCATAGTCATAACATGTCATGGTGCTATCGAGTTCGTTGGCCGCATACATCCATGTGCCATTCGGGTGGAAGGCGAGATGCCGTGGGCCTGCGCCGGGTTGCGTGTTCACAGATGAATGTATGATAAGTTTGCCAGTTGAAGAATCAAACTCATAAATAACGAGTTGATCGATTCCCAGGTCGGCGATGATGACGAAGCGATTATCGGGAGTGAATATCGAGGAATGGGCATGCGGCCCCTCCTGTCGCGCCGTGTTCGGACCTGCGCCTTGATGCTGAACAAAGTCCGTCATCTCACCAAGCGATCCATCAGCTTGAAGCGGGTAGATCGCCGCGTTCCCCGTGCCATAGTTGGTGGCGATCAACCAGTTACCTGTTGCATCGAGTTGTAGGTGACAGGGCCAATCGCCGCGCGTCGATTGCTGATTAATAGGTTGGATGCTGAACGGCTCACGCTCAAACTGAAACGACCACACGGCGCCGAAACTGCCATGACTGTCCTTTCCTGTTTCGCTGACGGCATATAGCCAACGTCCGTTGGGATGCACGATGATATAGGAAGGTGTATTGATTCCTGTAAATGAACCAACCTGCTTTATTTCACCAGATGTTTCATCAAAACTAAAAGTTTGAATGCCAGGTTGTTCGACAGATGCATAACCACTGGCAAAAAATAAAGATTGATTTGATTGTGTCATGGATTCTCTTTTACCAATTCGTCACTGAACCGTCGCGGCGTTTCCAGTGCGGCGCTTCCCAGAATTTCCAGGTTTGTGACTGCGCTAATTTTTCATCGATTTCAATGCTTAGTCCGGGTGCAGTCGGCACAGGGAATGAGGTTCCTTCGAGCCGTGGTTGTACAGGGAAGAGCGCATCCGCATCGTTCACACCTGATTGGCCGTAATAAAGATTCTCAGTCTGGGTAACGCGCACTTCGAGCCAGGCGAAGTTTGGCACCGCCGCGACGATCCAATTGGCGGCGGCGGTGCCAAACTTCGCCTGGCTCGAAGTGCGCGTTACCCAGACTGAGAATCTTTATTACGGTCAATCAGGTGTGAACGATGCGGATGCGCTCTTCCCTGTACAACCACGGC
>JAXIPJ010000341.1:0-16441 GCA_045402985.1 Anaerolineales bacterium | reverse complement strand
GAGAATGAGCAGGGTTATAAAGTCTTTCTGACGACCTCTGCTGGCACAGGCTTTGTATCTGTTACAAATTATGTTTGCAATCCAGTTGATAAAACATTAGATTTAGCCAAGCATCTCTCTGACGAGAATGGAGATGGGGTGGTGGACTGGGTTGCGGATCAAATACGCCAATATGCAGGCGATTCAGTTCTAACCACAGAGCAAGTAGGACTGGCAACATGGTTTACCCCATATGAACTCAATTCATCTCTTTCAGAAGAAAGCACTAACGACGAAAAGCTAGATATGATAGATAAAATTTATGAAAGCCATGACGTGCCAACAATACGACAAAAGTTGATATCTGAGCGGAATGAGCTAAATCCTGCTAATCCCTTTGCAGATCGAGAATGGCAGAGACTCACCTACGTCATAGCGGTCAGTTATGAAATTGAGGGACAATCCGACAAAGCGATTGCAGCTTTCATTTCAGTTATTCAATCGAAGAATCAAACCCTCTGGGGAAATCTTGCAGAGTTGCACTTGGTGCCGAAATAAGTGAAGAACATGAATCTGCTGATTATTTTATCGTTGGCTGGATGGACCAAAAGATATTCACATTATGCTGCCGATCTTCCGCTGTTAATAAGGATTGCAGGAATGGTGGTTCAAAACTCCCCACGAGTTGTCCCGTAAGAGGATCAAGAAAATACCGATGGCCTGTACCCCACTCCTCTTGAATGAGGAATTTTCCATCGTTAGTCCATTCATAGTTTGCAAAATTATGCAACGGCCACATGATATGGTCGTTTCTTATTCCTATTACGCCATGCAGTATGTCCACATTTTCTCCGCATAGGTACCAACTGCTCAATAGATGGTCTTCGCTAGGAGCTAGTTCAAATTTGAATCGAGATAATGACCATTCAATCTCACGAAGTGCCTTCGTTTCTTTTGTTGAGAGCTTGACTTGCAAAATCGTTGTAGATCCATCTTTTTTATCTCCACAACCCGAACGATTTTCCACAGCCGTGATAATTGATGCTTGATCTTGTGTCCAAGAAAAACCTGGAATATCACCTGATGCCAAAAACAACAGATCAGCTTTGTGGTCACTGGTGTTCGCGATGAAGATTTCCTTCTGGCTTTGGATATATGCATATTTGCGACCATCCGGTGAAAATTGTGCATTCCTCCCAATATTGCCAGTCTTAATAATTTGCCCATTCTCCGGATTAACAATACAGATTTCGGAATCTCCCTGGCTGAAGGAGCAGTGAATTAAAAATAGATCTTTGTTTTTTGCCCAATTGATTGAACTGTGAGCAGCCCTTCTCATTACTTTATGGCGCTGTGTTCCGTTCGAACGCACTGCCCATAGATTGAAATGTAGAGATTGTTCATTAGTCTCACCTTGTTGAGATACTTGGTCATATTCACCGAACAAGAGCCATTCGCCACTGGGCGACCATGAGAATCCCCAGGCTCGAGTCCCGGAAAGTCCCTCAAAGACGTTAATTTGATGATTTCTCGTCGAGTTGATGATATAAAGTTCATTGCCACCTGAATACTGGAGATCCTCGACATATTTTATATAAGCAATAAGGAAATCATCATCCCAGATCGGCGTTGGTGCCACAAGCGTTCCGGAGTTTTCTATAGGCACAGTAATCTGAGGCGTTTCGCTTGGGGAACTCGAAGTGGCTGTTGATCTTGGCGATAAGACAAGTTGAGGTGTGCACCCAACAACTAGGGCCGCGATAAAGAAAAAACGAAAGTGTAACTTCATTTTCTGTGTTGCAGATCCCGAGCAGGGAGCTTGGAACTCCGTTTATTTATCGACCTGGATATTAATGCTATCTGAACGGCCCCAGAGACTCAAATCGTACATGGCATAAGCTTGAACAGGCAGAGCCGTGAACTGACCTGTGGTGGTAGCACGCGCCATGTACGTAAAGGTATGTTTGCCTTTGGCAAGTGAAGTAATGAAAAACACTACGCGGTCTCCGTGAATTTCTTTATAGTTGTAGCCGTAGTCGTCCCAAAGAAAAGCTTCGTAATTCCAACTCTCGATGGGTTCCAGGCTTGCGTTCAGCCCTTCATTGAGCGCTTCCAGACCACCAGGTAGATAATCTTCCAGCGCAAAATACGAGATATCCTGTGGCAGGTCAACTGTCAATTCTACTTGCACCAATTGATTGACTTCCAGATCCTTGATTTCTATTTTGTCCTGGGGATTGACATAGCGGCGCGAGACCTTGATGTTGCCAAGCGGCTGGGAGAGGGGCTTGAGCCGGCCGTACTGCATGGTCAGATCAAAGTACACCTTTGCATTGCCGCCGGCTTCCAATTGGAGGCTGTTCGCGCCCACAGACATTTCCGCCAGTGGGATTTCTATATTCACACTGAGATGCCCTGCATCCAGCACCCCTTCCGCTAGAGATTGACCGTTCAGTAACACTTCGTAAGGGGCCGCGCTTTGAGCTTTGTTTTGCACTGCCAAGTATTCAGTCAACGCCAGGATGGTATAGCTCGTTTCGTTGGTCGTGCCCCAGCCTTCCATGCCTTTACGCCTAGAAGACAGATATTGCACCATGCCGGGGACGAGTGGATTCTGTGGGTCAATTTCAACATACGCCTGTAACGCTAGCGCAGTAGCTCGCAGACTAGAAGACATGGTCTTGCTATGGTATTCACTATCCTCATTGGATTGCGGCCAGCGGACGTAATCTCCTTCCTTCGCCGCGCCTTGTTCAAGCAAGTCCAGCATGGCGAAGGCTGCTTGTTCTTCACCCAGATCATGTAAGGCCAACGCTATGGCAGCCTGGCTAAACGGGTCAAGCTCATCCCCGCTTTCGTGTGCCAAATGCAGGGTTCCTTCCCGGTCGCCCTGTCCAGCGCGCGCCAGACTGTAGAAGATATATGCCTGAATACGGGGGTCGTTATCCTTGTTACTTTTCAGCCAATCGACAGCATCTTCAATCACCCGTGGCTCAACCACGTAGCCTGAATCACTAATCACACTCAGACCGAAAAGTACCCAGGCGGTTTGGTATGCGTCGGTGTGATCATCGTACCACCAGCCCCAGCCGCCATCGCCATGCTGCAGCCCGTATAGTTTGACTAGGCTGGCCTGAACGAGGGAGGAGAGTTCGCTTTGCAAACCGGCATGATCTAACCCGAGTTCACTAGCTGCATGAGCAACCGCAGCATTTGGCAAGGCGCGGCTCATCGTTTGTTCCGCACAACCATACGGATAGCCGGTCAGGAATTCCAATCCATTCAATAGCGTTCCACTGAGGGATCGATTTAGCGTTAACGTCACTCGGCTGTTTTCCTTGTCCACCTGGGGCAAATTCAAGCTCAGGATTGCCGCGTCACTAAACTGCCCAGATTGGGTTTGGACTTCCCGTACAGCAGCAGGCTGAACATTGAGCGGCAGTCGCACTGAGTCTTGCCCTTGACTTGCTTTAACGCGGATGGTGACCTGGGTGGGTTTTCCGGTGATTACTTTCACCTGCCAGCCCACTGCCATCACCTCTCCCGGCTGAAGTGAGACCTGCTGGCTGGCGGGATCTTTCAATTCCAGCCCCGGCGCGTTCAGACTGACTTGCGCCGTCTGTGTCACACTGCTGTAGTTATGGACGAATGCCGTCAGAGTGGCGACATCTCCTTGAGTCAAAATGCGCGGCAGGATCGGACGCACGAATAGTTGCTTTTTGGTGTCGACGTATGTTTGGGCCTGTCCAACCTGGTGCTGACGTGTGACGGCTTTAACGCTTAACCGCCAGCGAGTGGTGTTGTCTGGCAGCGTGAACTGCACAGTGGCCTGACCATTATCGTCAGTTTCGATGACAGGCAGCCAGGAGGATGTATCGAGGAAATCGACGCGGAGTTCCGGCGACCCCTCGCCGCCTCCACCACCAAAATCCGGATGGTAGATGAAACGCCAGGGAGCCATTGTGTCGTAAGTATCCACTACAAGGCCACGTGGGTTATAAAAAGCTTCGAAGATAGGCAGGGCATTGTCTTTTGCCAAGGCAAAAATGGATTCGTCCACCACTGCCAGTGAAACTTCGGCTAACACTGGTTGCCCTGCTGCGTCATTAACCTGGATGTTCGCCTGAACGGTTTCGCCAGGTAGATAAGTTTGCTCGTCTAGAGTAATCCCGATATCCAATGCCTTAGTGGTAGCATCCACACGCACGTGGGTGCGGGCAATTCGCAAGTAGCTGTCCGCGCTGGATGTAGATGAGTCCGGATAGTTATAACGATATATCCCTTCGGTGGCCGTTTGCCAGGCATTGACCGTGATAAAGACATTCGGCGCGTGTTCGGGAATGATGTCGGTTTCAATAATGGTCAGCGGGGCAGTCAGTTCAATCTGTTTGCTGCTGATCACACTGCCGCGTTCGAACGCCAGCCAGGCCGGGCCGCTAAACGTGGACTCGATCGCCAGCCGGGCCTTTTCGTAGGGCTTGTAATGATCTTTGTCAGCCAAGATTGCCACCTGGCTCTCCTGTTGGCGCTTGAACCAGTCATTTTTGTCTTTGAAAACATATAACCAGTGGCTCTTTTCAATTTTATTGCCCAGGGGGTCTTTCCCAGTCAGGTTGAGGCTGTAATATCCAGTATTCAAGGTCAGTTGCAGGCTGGCTTTGCCATTCACATCCGTTTTGATAGGCAGGTTTTGACTGGCACTGTCAAACTCAAATTTCGTGCGGCTCCAGGCTTGGACCAACAGGCTGAGTTCCTGTCCGGCAATAGGCTGGTTGAAGATATCCAGATCGCTGATATGGACAGTGATGGGTTCACCAGGTTGTGCATAGTGGCCACCGGTGACCAAGGTGACCTGATCAACGGTGGGAAACACATCGAAGTAATAATGCCCTGTCACGCTCTGGTGACTGCCATCGTCTGCAGTGATTTGCAGTCGCGTGCGGCGCATTCCTGTATCCCACCAGCGATAAGCGACGCCATTCGGATCATGGGGTGCCTTAATGGTTAGGATTGCATCACCCTGAGCATCGGTGATGAGTTCCCCGCTTGCACTCGTCGAAATGGGGGAATAACCATAGAATGTTTCCACGCTCAACCCAGCTCCAGCCACAGGCTCGCCGAAGTAATAGGCCACGTGCACCTGTACTTTTACATCCTCCCCCCGTACGTATCGGTTCTGCTTCTCCGGTTGCAGTGAGGTAATGGAAACCTGAAAATCAGGATTGTGATAATCCTCCACGCGAAATGATTGCGAAGCGGCTATGCCGTTGATTTCTACTTCAATGGTATATCTACCCAGCATTGCTCCTTCGGGAATCATAAAATTGCCGTTCACGGAGCCAAAGTCACTGGTCATTAGTGTGAAGGTGTGCAGGTTATTCTTGCGCGTGTCCTGTATGCGTACCATCACGGGCGTCCCGGTCTCAGGCAGACTGTAACGCATATCATTATCCTGGCGCAGGATGGCTTTGAAGTTGACTGTCTGTCCTGGTTTATAAATGGGCCGTTCAGTGTAAATGTATGCCAGAACAGGCTGTCCCTTTGGCAGGTCTAAGGCTGGGTCATCGTGATTCAAGAAACTGTTATCAGAGAGCCAACTGGAATAATCTGAAAACCACCAAGCCTGGTCATTGGCGTTCGTCGTAAAGTTGAGACCAGCGATTGTGACATCGTCAGGTTTTCCTCGCTCGCGCACACGCGCTGAAACCAGCATGGCAGTATCACCATCCGGCATGGAAATAGTATAAAGTCCGTTTTCGTCACTCTGACCCTCGCGGACTTTTTCACCTCGGGTGTTGTAAACGCGAATTTCGGCTTTCTCCACTGCTTTGCCATTAGGATCTGTTACCCAAGCAGTCAGTTTTCGTCCATTGTCTTTGACCACAAGCGTATGGCGACTCAATACAACAAACATTTGATCATACAGAATCTTGCCAATGCTTGCGTTGACAACATATAACCCGGGTTCCAGATCGGATGGAAGGGTAGTCTCGTTAACGAAACGCTCCTCTCCAACATCACGTCTCGACGAATTACTCCAGACGGCAGCGAGTTTGTTCTGCGCCGGAATGGGAATATCGAGTATGCCGGAGGAAGAACGGCTTCTATCCCGGGGGTATAGCTTGACAAAATCGATCAAGTCTAAGTGATAGGCAGAAAAGACAGCCTGTTCTTTTCCTGGCGCATATTGCAGGCGGCGGGACCCCTGCGCATCCAGTACCTGGATATTATGGCCAAGATCGCCGAAAGAAGGAAATGTATCGGTATACTCGTTGACCCATACTGTCTCAGTAAAAGGCAGTGCCATAATTGGCCGTCCCTTAGTATCTAGGATAGTGGATCTCAACTCGATGGTGTAATCTGTACGCCGCTGTAAGAATTGATCTATTTTGTAAACTAGGACATCCCGCTTTTGGCTGCTTTTTTCCCACTGGAATATGCCCAGCACAGATGGAGTAAGCGAAAACGCTTTTTCTGCAGAAGCGCGATTAATCGGAACGAGAAATTCGAGCCGAATGGCATCGAGATCTTCATTTGTACGATAATAAACCTTCCCATCATACTCATATTTCTGGATGTTGTACTTATTTATTTGGTAGTCTGTATCCGCCAACAAGACTATGGGAGGTGGACCTGAAAACTGTACTGACGGTGCGGCGACTTCAAAGCCATTGACATCCACCAAGGCCGGATATCTGACCGAGTAGAGTTGGTTCGCCGGAATGGGTCTCGAACTCCTGAAAACTACCTGTCTATCAGAAGCCCAAGTCCACTTGCCTTCCAATGCAGGGGAAATAGAAAAATCCAGCCCGGTCCTCTGGCGGCTAAGCTTGTAATTGAAGGTGATTTTTACTTCCTTGTCAGTAGTCAATTCTACCTGCGCCTGCGCAGGCAATTGCTGATAAAACCAGACGTAATCATCTTCCAAGTAACTGCCTTCGGCAGTGGATAGGCCCTTGCGCAAGGTCAGCTTGTAGCGCTGACCAAACTCAAAGGGTCTTTCAGGTTTTATTTGCAGAACACGTGGTGTTTTCCACTTCAACCTGGCGGAAATCGCTGGTTCAATCGAGATAAATTCGCCATCAAGGCTGGTCATCATCCCCTGATCAAAGGTGATATTAATTTCTCCGTATTGACGATCCAAGTCTCCAGAAGGGGGAAAAATCCGAACAATTTCAGGTCCCCTAAGGGTAAAAACCTGCCATTCCGGTGGATTTTCAAGTGTTCTTCCGTTAGCGGAGCGCAGGGCAGGATCCAGAAAAAAGGTATAAACGGTGTTGTTGTTTAGAGGTTTGAGAGGTGAAAAAGTCAGAGTAGTGCCCGAGCTATCCCAATTGCTTCTCCCATCCAGGCTGGGCCAGGAAAGCATGGGGGTAAGTAAACTACGTTCATCCATTGGCGTGTTAAAGTGGATGACCAATGGGCCTTTCGGTGAAAAATGCTCCGTATCGATTGTTCCATCCAGCCAGGCCTGGGGTTCAGCTCCATTCTCGACCAGTGAAGTGGGTGTAACTGTCGGCGTTTGCGTTACCCTAATAGTGGGGGTTACTATGGATAAGAGACTTTGTGTTTTTGCCGAGACACTCCATCGTCCACTGTTAAAAATCAATATCCCAAACATGAATACAGCCAAAAAAACTTTCGAACGACTTTGACGTGACATAGCAATTTCCCTTCTAATATGCGCTCTGTAGCGTATCCTATCCCAAACTCTGGCAAATTTTAGGAGTATTCTGATTTCGCTATCTCGGCAGATAAAGAAACGTACCCATTTAGTAGTCTGATCATTAAGACGTTTACTAAGTCCATGTTGTTCTCGGTCATAGGATACGAAATCCATGTCCTACTAATTTGTAATTAGTATCATTCGGTTGATTCTTTGCGGAACTTGAGATTCACTAGCCACAATGCATAATAGGATTTCGCCGCTCGCGCAGGGTTGGCAGCAAACAGCGAAATCAACAAAATTATCAGGGATATGGCAGAAAGTTTTCGGGTCATGGTTTCCTCCAATTATACTTACGCTCACTGGATTGCAGAGTTGGTAGATATGCAAAACCTTAACCGAGCCTTAACAATTGCCTGATTTATCCATCCGGTTGCAGAACATTGGACGCAGACGAATAAAATGTCTTCTATGGTAGGAATGGTTTTATGTTCAGCATCCATCAGAGAATGATAGAATAGATTCACCCTTGAATCACGGGATAATGTACTCGCAAATCCACCAGGGGAACTAGTCTTCCACCGTAGAGAGAGGCAAGTTGAGGTTGATGGATCTCCTGATCCAGGCAGGAAGAATAACTGATGTAACGAAAACTTCTGCGACTTAGACTGTCTGCCAGACGATTTTCACGTCGTGGCGCCCAGTTCCAAGTTAGATACGTAAACTGCACAGCCAATATTCAAGCCCGCTGGTGCAGTTCCAACGTCAAGGGCGAACCGATTAAGAAGTAGTTAGTGAGTTGTTTCCCCTGTTACACTTGAAAACCACATGTGCTTCAATTCATATCCACATATTTGCTATATACTGGGCGTATGAATCATGGTTAAATTACAAAACGATTTTCTACTTGATAACCAAAAATCCAGGATGAGATGAAATCCCCACTCTCGGCCAATCCTGAGAGATTACTTCACACCAAGTTGATGCCGCCGCGTTTGCATTCGGCGATCGTTCAACGCGAGGATCTGCTTGCAAAGCTGGATGCAGGACTCACAAAAAAAGTGAGCCTTATCATCGCGCCGACTGGGTTCGGCAAGACAACATTGGTCAGCATGTGGATCGCGAAACGCGATTTCCAGTCTGCCTGGGTGACATTGGATGAGCACGACAATGACCCGACACGCTTCTGGACTTATGTCTGCTCTGCCATGCGGAAGTTTGATTCTGCTCTTGGCAAAACCACCTTGTCCATGCTGATGGCTGCTCAGCCATCCCCCTTTGAATCTCTGCTCACGCCTTTGATCAATGATCTCGCGCAATTAAGTGAGCCGTATGTATTGGTGCTGGAAGACTATCATGTCATTACCTCAACAGAAATCAACAAAGCCATTTCGTTTCTAATTCAGCATTTGCCCGAGGCGCTTCATCTGGTACTGATCTCGCGGGCCGACCCCGATCTGCATCTCTCGATCCTGCGAGTACGCGATGAAATGATTGAGATCAATGCAGCCGATCTGCGTTTCGATCAAAAAGAAACGGAAGACTTCCTGCGCACCGTTGTACGAGCTGATTTACCGCCTTCCACAGTGAATAAATTCGTGCAAAAGACCGAGGGTTGGGCCGCCGGTCTGCGCTTGCTGACGTTATCACTGCAGAACAAAAGCAGTTTGGATCTTGAACGGATACTTGAAACTTTTTCAGGCAGTGATCGTTATGTCCTGGATTACATGATCAAAGAGGTCTTTGAAAGTCAGCCCGATAACGTCCAATCATTTTTACTGAAGACCTGCTTCTTCAGTCGTTTGACAGGTTCCTTCTGTGACGCCGTCACAGACACAAATAACGGTGTGTCCACCCTTGAACGCCTTGCGCGTGACAATCTATTTATCGAACAACTCGAACGTGGCAGCGATCAAACCTGGTATCGCTACAATTCTTTGTTCGCGGAGTCTATCCAATTTCTTGCCAAACAACGGCTCGACGAAGTCAGTATCAAGTCGCTGTTTGAGAAAGCAATGGGTTGGTATGAATTTCATGGGTTGTATGACGAAGCAATCGAAACCGCGCTTGGCGCAAAATTATTTACGCGCGTAATACCCTTGATCGAAAAGTTCATCGAGATCCATGACATCACTGAATTACAAACGCTTGGCCGCTGGCTGGAACACATTCCTCAATCTGAGATTTTGCTCCATCCCATGATTTGCTTTATGTATGCACAAGTCATCCTGTATTCAACTGACCGCTTCGCGCCCGCGACCGCGACCAGAATTGAACCGTTGCTTCGGGCTGCAGAGACAAATTGGCGCGTCGAAGAGAATCATCAACGGCTCGGCCAGGCGCTTTCATTCCGCGCGATCGTGGTCTGGTGGCAGGGGGATTTCCCGAAAGCTTTTAACTATGCGCGCCAGTCTCTGGACGAACTTCCGGAGTATGATGTTTTCTGGCGTGGCAACAGTCTATTGATCCTCAGCTATGAAGCGCTGAATGAGGGGCGAATTTTAGATGCGCAGGATTCAGTCCTGGAGGCGCGAGCCTTATTAGGTGCAGCTCAAAATATCTATGGCGTTCTTGCGGCCCTGCAAATCCTGAGCCAGATTTTCTATTGGCAGGGTGATCTTGAACAGGCTGAACAGTTGAACCAACAGATTGTCACTGACGCGGTTGGCGAAGAGTCCATGCTGGATGACCAGGGGTTTGCCGCGCTAAGTCTCGCCGACATCGCTTATGAGAAAAATGAACTTGCTGAGGCTGAGCCTCTTGCCGCGCGGGCGGTCGATTTGGCGAAACAGCGCGGCAATGAGATGATTCAGGTCCAGGCGACGATTCGGCTGGCATATATCCAAGCGGCGCGAAATGACTTTCAGAAGGCCAGAGAAGTAATGAAACCATTGGTGGGCGGTATACGACATCCAACTTTGTTGCGGGAGATTCAAGAAGCGCAGTCCCGGCTTTCCATTCTTTCTGACGATCTGCTCGCAGTTACGGGCTGGCAGGCGCTCGTTTCGCATGACAAGGAAATCTTACTGAACATCCAGAAAGAACGGGAGGCCTTCACTCTGGCGCGTCTGAAAATCGCTGAAGTCAAAGCAATAGAGGCACTTGAATTCCTCAAGGACCAGGCAACAGAAGCCACAAAGAATGGTCGCGTGCGTAGTCAGATCACAGCTTTGAGTCTAGAGGCTCTGGCTCACTATGTGAATTCGGATTTGACGCAGGCTACCAAGCCTCTCATGGAAGCCCTCACCATCGGACACTCAAAAGGATTGCGCCGAATCTTTCTCGATGAAGGGCCGCGCATGGCAGCACTGCTTCACGCGATACTGCCCACCCTTCCCAACCGGACCTTGAACCTGTTCGCCACGACCCTGTTGCATTCCTTCTCGCCCGAGACGGCCTCTCATTTAACGGCATCCAGTTCCAGTGTCCAGGTGGAACCTCTGAGTCCAGGAGAATTACGCGTGTTGCGCTTGCTTGCAGCCGGCTTATCCAACGCAGACATCGCTCAGGAGTTGATTGTCTCCACAAATACAATCAAGACACATGTCAAGAGTATTTATCGGAAGTTGAATGTGAAGTCACGTGATGAGGCGCGAGAGGTTGCAAAGGAGCTAAAGTTGTTGTGATCCACTACCTGGACTTCCCCAAATCGAAGGAGCAATCACCCAGACAATCACCCGCGCGGGGTGAAGCGCAGAAAAAGGAAGGAAACTACAATGCGGTCAATCAACGCATAAAGTAGGATGACGAAATGACACAACGATCGATTCTTGCAAGTGAAAATCAAACTATTATTATCAAAGTGGGAGCCAGCGTGAAGGTCAAGGGTCATGAAGGCGATTTGGTCACAGCCGAGACGAATGACAGGGGTGCGTTGTCTTTGGAAAGGCGCAGTGAATCTGAGATTGGACGTGCACGCGCGGCGATTGGCGAACATGTGCTGTTCGAGGTACGGATCAAGCTGCCAAATCTCAAAGTGAAGAATACATCTAATGAGGTGATTGAAGTTCAAATGGGTGGGAGCGGTGAAGTGCTAGTCCCGTTTTCTTCCAACTTGAAAATCTACGCTGGGAAAGATATTGACGTTCAAGATCTAAAAGGTCGGGTGGATGCCTATTCAGGGCTCAACTTGAAGTTGAAGAATGTATACGGCCTGGGGAACGTCTCAGCCGGCCGGGCAATGAGCATTGACTGCCAGACGATGATTGGCAACGATGTCACCTTTAGTGCAGGCAGTGACTTGCGCTATTATGTCGCTGATTTGACCAGCGCGCGATTACGCGTCAAAGACATTGGCGGATATTGGGAGGCGCGCATTGGTAACGGAGAGAAATCTGTTTATCTTAAATCTGGGGGTGATGTTACGTTTGTAACCGACCAGAAGGTTGAGCCCTTACCTCCGAATTACATTCTGGGGAAAATCGAAAAAGCAACATAAGCATAAAGTGTGACGACCACCATCCAAGATCGCTCTGTGTATACAGGGCGATTTGCTTTAATCACCCGATCAATCACCCAGCGGGGGTGATGTCAGTTCACTCTATCGAAAGATACGATCAGCGCATCTTCATGGACAAGGAGCAATCGCATGATCCTCATTACTGGTGCAACTGGACATATCGGCAAAGAACTCATTCCGCAATTACAGGCTATGGGGCAACCCATCCGCGTACTTGTACGCGACGAAAAGAAAGTTGTTCATCTGGATCGGCGCATCGAGCGTGCTATCGGCAATTTGAATGATCCCGAGTCACTTACCTCTGCAATGCGCGCTGTAGAAAAAGTCTTTTTGGTCACGTTCGATTCAAAGCAGGATATCCATGTGATCGGAGCCGCAAAACGCGCAGGCGTTCAGCATGTTGTCAAGTTATCCACGCTGGAAGCGACCGACCACAAGATCAAAGTCGGTAAATGGCATTATGAGCGCGAAGAATTGATCCGCGTCTCCGGTCTGAATTGGACTTTCCTTCGTCCCGGTATGTTCATGAGCAATACTATCGAATGGTGGTCTGACTCGATTAGAACACAAGGCGCGGTCTATTTCCCTGGCGGCAAAGGAAAAGTTGCACCGATTGATCCCTGCGATGTCGCGGCTGTGGCAGCGCTTGCATTGACGCAAGTAGGCCATCATGGTCAGGCTTATGAACTGACAGGTCCTGAATTACTGACAATGGGCGAGATGGTTCAAATTATTTCTCATGCACTTCGAAAACCGTTGCAGTATACAGATATTCCACCGATTGCTGCAAAGCTATGGATGTTGAAATCAGGCATGGACAAAACCCTCGTCAACGCGTTGATGGAAATGTTGGCATCTTTGCGCAGGAATGAGGGCGCGATTGTGACAGACACCGTTCAACGTGTGACGGGTCACCCGCCTCGCACTTTCGAAGCCTGGTGTATTGAACACATCAATCGCTTCCAGGTGTAAATGAAATCACCCATCTGATCACCCTCGCTGGGTGACGTCAAATCACCTTAGGCGACGATACCATACGGAAAATTGGAAATTCAAAAGGAGAAACAAAAATGGAAACCTTAATTCAATTGTGGCTTAACCCAATCAACCTGGGTGTTTTCTTCCTCTGCCTTGCGGTAGGCATTTGGATCTTGAGCAAAAGTGATCCCACCTACAGGGACAAATAAAGAAAAGGAGTAAATGTAATGAAAACAAATACTATTAATAGATCAGGAAGAGGCGCCTTGGGCTTTATCTTCAGTGTTGTCCTACTGGACGTGATGGGTCTGGGCCTCCTGTTTCCTATCCAGGCGTACATCGTCCGCCAGTACAGCCAGGAGGCCATCATGGTCGCCATGATCCCTGTGCTGTATGCCGCTGCGCAATTCTTCGCTGCGCCTCTGCTTGGTAAGCTCTCCGACCGCTTCGGCCGACGGCCTGTGATACTGTACAGCATCACCGCTGCGGCGTTTGGCTATTTCCTGTTTGGGATCGGCGGGGCGTTGTGGGTGCTCTTCCTCTCGCGGATCATCGACGGGTTTGGGGCCGGCAGTGCATCAACAGCCGGAGCCTATGTAGCTGACGTCACGCCGCCACAGGATCGCGCGAAAAACTATGGTCTTATCGGAATGGCGTTTGGTCTGGGTTTCATTCTTGGACCCACGCTGGGCGGATTGCTCAGCCAGATCAGCCTAAGCGCGCCGGCCTATGCCGCTGGGATCCTCTCGTTAGTGGCAGCGGTCGTAGGCTACTTCATCCTGCCGGAATCCTTGCCAAAGGAAAAGCGCGAGACAAAGCCCTTGCGATTGGCAGACCTCAACCCGTTCGCCTCCATCTTCGACATGCTGCGACGCCCGGCGGTTGGTGGGCTGCTCATTACACAGTGTCTGTTCTTCTTTGTCTTCAACGGCAATAACAACATGCTGCCCGTCTTCATGATTGAAAAGTTCACAACTCAACCCTGGCAGGTCGCCGTTCTCTTCGTGGTTGGTGGGATTACGATGGCTATCATGCAAGGTGGACTGGTCGGACCGCTTTCAAAACGCTTCGGCGAGAAATCACTGGCTGTCAATAGCCTGGTGCTGCAAGCGTTGGCAGCGATCGGCTGGTTTGTTGTGCCCGCACTTTGGATGATGTATCCCATTGCCGTGATCAATAGTATGGGCACCGGGCTGATCTGGCCGACGT
Organism: Anaerolineales bacterium; assembly: GCA_045402985.1. GTDB lineage: Bacteria > Chloroflexota > Anaerolineae > Anaerolineales > Villigracilaceae > Defluviilinea. Next base: position 2,150 of record JAXIPJ010000341.1, on the reverse strand, counting down.
TAGGTGCCATGCTGGCCAATGGTGTTTCCTCTGAGGAGCAGGGCAGAGTTAGCGGTGTCAGCACTGCGCTGGGCAGCCTGATGAGCATCTTTGGTCCACTGTGGGCAGGGACGGCCTATGACCAGATCGACCCCGTCGCTCCATTCTGGGTCGGCGCGCTCATCTTCGTGCTGGCGGGATTGCTCTTAACCCGAGTCAAAGTGAGCACACATGAAAGTAATACGATCGATGCGCACGCGCTGGCAGATTAATCAATAGATATATCGAAGTGACCTCGGAGGTCCTGGAACTGCAAAATGGACTTCCGAGGTCTGCTCAATGAAAGGAATACAATGAAAAACACACTTGTTAAAAATCAAACGATGATAGCCATGAACGAGGACTATACAATCGATTATGTTACCTCCAAAGATGGCACCACCATTGGCTATCGCCAATACGGCCGCGGCACAACTTTGGTGCTGGTGCAAGGCACGATGGGAACGGCCCATAACTTCACGCAACTTGCTGAGGCGCTGGCCGATGACTTCACCGTTTATGTGCCCGACCGCCGCGGCCGCGGCCTGAGTGGATCCAGTGGTAAAGATTACAACATCCAGAAGGAAGTCGAGGACTTGTCCGCGCTTCTCGCCAAAACGGGCGCTCACTATGTTTTTGGGCTCAGCTCAGGCGCGATTATCTCGCTCCAAGCGGCGCTCACCCTCCCTGCCATTCACAAGCTCGCCATCTTCGAACCACCACTATTTATCAATGGCGCAGCGCCAACTGATCTGATTGCACGCTATGAACAGGAGATGAGCCAGGGCAAGGTAGCCGCAGCACTTATTACTGGTATGAAAGCAGGGCAGTTTGCGCCACCGATCTTCAACATCATGCCCCAATGGCTCCTCGAGTCACTGACAAACATGATGATGAAAACTGAAGAGAAGAAAGGATCAGGCGGCTACGCTCCGATGAGAGAACTAGCGTCAACACTTCACAATGATTTTCAGCTCGTCAATGAAATGAGTGATTGGCTGGAGAACTTCAACGCGATACATAACGATGTACTTTTGCTCGGCGGAAGCAAAAGCCCGGCCTACTTAAATGTTGCCCTTGATCATTTAGAGAAGGTCTTGCCACATAACAAACGTATTGAGTTCCCCGGTCTTGGTCATGCAGCTGCATGGAATACTGATAGAGGCGGCCAACCAGAAGTAGTGGCACAAGCAATACAAAGATTTTTTGCTTAGCTGCAAGATTCCCAAAATTAGATGAGAAACAAAGAACCGATCGCTAAAGCCTAGATCATCATCAGAGAGCAGAAAACCCAAAAGTTTACGAGCCTACTTCCAATCGCGAATTTGGCCACTGCCGGGCCATGGTTCTTGACGTTGAGCTTGGTATAGATGTAGTGGCCATGCCACTTGACTGTGTTCTCTGGAAAGGGAGTATATGTCTATATCAATCAAATCACTTAACTTTTGATAGGCAACACCAGCCCAGATCGGCGTTATACTCCGATCGAAAGCATCCAGAAAACAAACTACCCAACTCAATTCTTCATAGTATCCATTATAGAGAAAGCGCCAAAGTGGTACCACATTCTATACAAAAAGTGGTACTTGCTGAAGCGCCAACGTCTGCATATATTTGCTTTCAGTATTCTCCATTACACTGGAAACAGTGTAAGTGAAATCAGAAGCTGTATGACGATCAGTGCAAAACCATGTATCACACTCTTAGGAGACCCGAACCGAGCCAAAGCGTTTTGGGCTGAGCAAGTAGGCTGTGAGATCGATCGCGCTCTTAAGAAGAAGAGGGCTTTTGTAACCGCGGCGGTGTGGGATGCCCCCAAAGTGGCAAATCGCTAGAGGAAGTCTTGGCCGAGTCGGGCAGTGACATCTTGCTGAGGCGATTGCCGAGTGTGAAGGAAGTGGCGAATGTAGCCGCCTTTATGGTTTCTGATTATGCCAGCGCCGTGACGGGCGTGATTGCAAACGTCACGTCTGGCTATATCGTTGACTAAATCATCTTTTCATACATCTTAGAAAGTCACCTTACGCAGCCAAGCGAATAGGCTGAAGGGTCTTGAGAGTAGTATAGGCGGAATGAATTGCCTGGGAATAAAGTTTTGACTTAAGAGCAAAGTGATTGAGTGTCGTTGAGCC
>JAXIPJ010000464.1:0-3570 GCA_045402985.1 Anaerolineales bacterium | reverse complement strand
CCTTTCTCATATTCCTCTTTTATGTACTGCATCCTCTCAGGGCTGTTTGTATTTTGCCACCAGTGATCCATCGTATCGGCGTCAATGACACCATCAAAAGTGATCCACGCTTTTACCCATAGTTTTCTCATATTTGTTCTCCTTTTCCACTCATCGGAGTTAGATTGCTTGCAATTCCAAAAGTAGTTCTTCGATTTCCTGACCGCGTGCATTGGCAAAACCTTTGCCCTCACTGACAATTGTGAAGCCGCATTTCTCCAGGACTCGACGTGAGCCGGTATTATCTTTTGCCACTCGTGCATACATTGGACGCTTCTGGTTGTGGTGTAGCAAAAGCTCTTTAAGCGCCCAGGTAGCGATTCCCTTTCCCCAATATTCCCTTCCAAGCCAATACGTGACTTCCGGTTTGCCTTCCTCTTCGTAACTCGAAACACTCCCTGCGACCTGCTTGTTGAAGATGATCGTCTTTATGATACATGTATCGTTTTCCAGGATTTTGTGCCAATGTACCATAAAGGCTTCCTGGTCCGTTGGGTCTTTAGCGGTAAATGCAGCCATGGTATTGGCTTCCTGATTCAGTTGCTGCTCAAAGAAGATTGGAAGGTCATCGCTTAGGACATCACGCAGAAGAAGTTCATTTTTCATACTGTTTTTTCTCCAATGGCCACATGACCATCAAGGTAGGCTGGTAAAAAATGCCGGGTTCGAGTGTAAACAAAGTTGAGGCGAGTCGCTCATTCGCTCCATACCGCAAATTCATTCCCACTTGGCTCGGTAAAGTGGAATCGGCGACCTCCAGGGAACGAATATATCGGTCTGACAATTGAACCGCCGGCCTTCTCAACTTTCGCAAGCGTAGCTTCCAATTGATTGCTGTAGAAAACAATCAAAGCAGCACCTTTTTGTGGGGAGGATGCCAAATCCGACTGGAAGAAGCCACCGTCAAGCCCTTGATTCTCAAACGCTGTGTATTCGGGTCCGTAGTCTACGAAAGACCAACCGAAAACGGATTGAAAGAATGTTTTTGTCCCTGCCAGATCCCTGGCAGGAAATTCAACGTAATTGATTTTTTCATGCTGATTCATACGCTCTCCTTAATTTACATTTGATGCAAAAAGCTGCTACCTGGATTGTTTATTATTTATCCAGCTGCGGTCGCTCAGCGATATATCGCAGGATCGGATTCGCTGACATCTCCCAATTGTGAGATATGTGGCGATAGACACGCACGAATCCAACAAATAGAAGAAAGCCGATTGCGGCACCAACTGTATTGAATATCACATCATTGATGTCTGCAATCCGGAAGGTGATTTTTGCCATGAATCCCGTGATCAGCTGCAGAAGCTCGATCACAATACTAAAGAGCGCGCCAATAACAACGATCTTCTTCATGCGAAAATTCGTAATGAATGGCAGTCCGAAGCCAAATGGAATCAGAAGCAGAATGTTCAGAAGCGAGGTTTTCAGATCCTCAGGCGTGAGCGTGATAAACGGAATAAGATTGATCTCCTCCCCAACCGTTTGTCCATTCAGGATAAGGTCTGGCATAAGATGCTTTAGAAGAATTAGTGATTGAAATTGAAATATCGTGTAATCCAGAACCTTAACGATGTAGACGTAGAATATGGTGAAGAATATCAAATATGCGAGACTTTTCTTCAACCGAAGAAACGTGACGATACCGATCCAAATCAAACCAAAAAGAAGTGCAGTCAATAAATCAAAATACAAGAATTTTTGCAAGATGTACCTGGTCTTTGGAAGAATGGGCGGATTTTATGGGGGACATTATCAGTCTCCTGAAAATAATATTGTTGAGAAATATTATACATTTTCTTTTGGACAAGGAGCCGCCCAACTACGTGTTGTCCCGCAAGGGGACTTTCCCATAAAGGGACCTTACAGCATTAGGGAGTAAAGAGTTTCCAGTGCCCCTCGGAAACGACCTCGACTGCCCCGTCGACCACTTTGATGGCGGTTTGATCGTCAATCCCGTAGGTCGGCACGGGTACCTCGGCAGCCATTCTTTCCACCTTGGCCGTGGAACTTTCCGGGTGGTTCTCGTGATCCAGGTGCGGAAGCAACGCAAAGTCAACCAGTCCCAGCCCCTTCTCGATGACGAAGGGCGTAGTTGGGTCGTCGTACGTCTCTCCAAAAATAGGGGCGGTCACCATGCTGCCGGCGCTGATCCCCACGTAGACCGTCTCGCGCAACGACGGCAGGAGCTCTGCCAGTCCAGACTCCCGCATCCAGCGACACAGATACAGGACATCGCCGCCAAACACCAGCAGGGCATCAGTCTCCTCGACAGGAGCGACCCAATTCTCTCTCTTGACACTGGGTAGCGCGGTGAGCTCCAGCACCCCAACGACTTCCAACCCAATTCGGTGAGGGGGCTGGGGCCTAATCCGCTGATGAAACGGTAGGCCATTGAAGGCCCGACGGAGAAGGGGTATATGGCGGTAGGAATACAGAGGGCGCTGGACTCGGCAATCGGTTTGCCCAGCAGGTCGACCAGCGCGTCCTGGATGCTCTTGTTCTTGATGCCTGCCGAGGTAAGAAGATATTTCATGATGCCTCTCCTTGCTGATTTATTGGGAGCCGAAAGACTCCTCCATCCTCTCTTATTATGTAACTATGGTTTGTTCAAATCAATGACGTATGATGTAATCTCAACAAGTCGCCCATCCGAAAATTGAAAGACATCACAACTGGCCACGCTTGAGGTTTGATTTTCCTGATCTTGAAATTGTGCAGCGCCTTCCACAACGACAAAAGTCTCCGCGCGGTTAATTTTCAGCTTTGTAATGGTGGCAGAGACAGTCTCAAGGAATTTCGCCGACTTGTCGCACCTATCGATGACTGCCTCTCGACCTATAAGTTCTTCTCTACCAACGATGTTCCATTTGATTTCGTCGGCCATGTACGGGTATGTCACGGCGAATCTATAGCTACAGAACGCTTCTGCAATTTGATCAATATCTAAACTCATCTAAAATCTCCTTTGCAGGGTAAGTCCCCGCGAGCTAAATCTCCACCCCAGGCATGCCATCCGCACCCAACAGCAACGATAGTTCCCCGGCGTGGGGCAGGTCGTGGTCGAGGAGCCCCCAGATCGTCTGCATGATTGGTACCTCATCCTCGGAGATAGCATCGGTAGGTGATCCGCGCATCAGACAAGTAGTGATGAACCGCCAGGTCAGTTCCAGCCCATGCAGAATCTCGGCGGCAGTATGCGGTGGGTCGTCAGCGTCCTCCCACCGGAGCAGCGGCGTTAATTCCGCCGCTGGCTCGCCCAAAGTGCGGTGCAGATGCAGGGCACGCCCAAAGACAATATGTTCGGCGATTTCTCCAGGCGTGCGCAGACCAGGTATGAGCCGTCGCTGCAGTTGCTCCTCGGTGAGCGGCGCGATTGCATGCTTGAGGGCTTCTTGGTAGTCTTGCCAACTTTCGAAGACACGCGTCTCGGCTATTGCTGCTCTTGTCATTTACTCTACTCCTTTCGGATTTGATATTTTCCGTCTAAAACTACAACCTATGCTTCTTCAGACAATTCCTTATTAGGGC
>JAXIPJ010000054.1:0-5271 GCA_045402985.1 Anaerolineales bacterium | reverse complement strand
CCTGAGTGCTTGTCGAAGGGCATACACTTGCACCGCAATGCGTTCGATGCAGTGCAGGTGTCGAGACCAACATGCAACAAAATTATCCTGCTTATTTGGTGGTTTCGATACGGGCTTAGCCCTACTCAACCACCGAGATATTCAAGACAATGTTGCCAGCAGTTTTTCCGGCTTATGTGCGAACTCTTCCAATGGTATTTCTTTTTCCGTGAGTGCCAATAACGTTTCAGTCAACACCTTGGTTACGGGAGTCGGCACATTGAATTTTACGCCCGCGCGTACGACCGCGCCATGCAGATATTCCACCTCACTCTTGCCGCGGCCCGAATGCAGGTCAATGTGAAAGGATGGCATTTTGCCGCCGCGTCCGGCACCCGCCGCGCGTCCCAGCAATGGTTTCGATAACCACAATGGCAGCGTGGTGGCAAATGCCAACGCGCGGACTGGCGTGCCGGGCAGATCAACGACCGTGAGTGCTTGAGCTTTCATCACTGCCAGACATTCTTTCAACATGTCGATCTCAAGTTTATAAAGATCCTTGTTTGCAAAGATCTGCGCGGCGGTCATATCCAAAATTGCAGATGTCGGATTCGCAATTAGATTCGTGAGCAGCTTAGACCATTTCATGCTGGCGGCATCCTCAAATAAACGCGCGTTGAGCGATGCACCAGCCAAAGCTTCGACAAGTTTCTCAGATAGTATGTGTCCTTTGGCGATGCCAACTCCGCGTAATTTCTCTAATACAACATCGCCCGCGGCGCGGCGTCCGACGGCAGTTGTCACGGTGCCATGGATGACTTTATCATTTCCCAGTACTTCGGCAATGATCTGCTCATTCGATACTCCGTTCGATAAACATAGGATGGGCGGCATCTTATCCGCGAACGGTTTCAGATCTTCCAGTGCGGCCCAAGTGTCGAAAGATTTCAAGGCAAACAGCGCCACGTCGAAAGGTCCATAGCGCAGCGCTTCTTCCAGCGAGGAAACGATCACAAATGAAGAAGGGTCAACTACTGATGCGACCTGTGTCGCTCTACGTTTATCCAAAGTTAGATCGAGCCTTAAACCACGCGCGCGCAGTTCATCCACTTTTGCAGGCCTTTCCAAAAAAACGACCTGATGCCCGGCCAGCGCAAGGCTGCCACCGATATAGGTGCCGATGGCGCCCGCGCCGAACGTTAATATTTTCAACTTTCCATTGACTTGGTTGGACGATTCAGATAATGCCATGATCCACTTTTATTTCAGCGATTTCAAATGGACGTGGTCATTGAGTGTCTCAATTGCCCAGCGATGCTGATGCGGCTGATAAAACACGCGCGCAAACGAGGTATTCTCGAATCGGAATCGCACGCCAGAGGGGTCGGCATGTGGAGCAATGCCGACAATTGCATGCATCAATTGATTGAGCAAGCCGCCATGCGAAACGATGAGATAGCGCCCAGCAGGTCTGCGCAAAAGTCCATGCAGGGCCTGGCCCGCGCGCAGGAACAGGATCCAGTCGCCTTCTCCCACGCCGCCGATGGAATCATAAGGAGTGTTAAAAATAGGACGAGGGTACAGTTGGATCTCATCTGCGGTCAACCCAGTCATCTCACCAATATTGCGTTCCATCCAAATCGGATCAGATTCCACTTTGATATTCAAGGCAGAAGCAACGATCTCGGCTGTCTCTTTGGCGCGGACAAGTGGGCTGCTGATCGCCAGATCGAATTTCGCGCCTTCCGCTTTCCAGCGTTCACCCAGTGCGCGCGCCTGGGCGCGGCCCATTTCGGTGAGTGGATAATCAGATTGTCCCTGCCAGCGCGATTCGGCATTGCCAACAGATTCGCCGTGGCGCAGGAAAACAAAATGAAAGATGGGTTTTTCGGGTGAACTCATTTTTCTTCCTTTTTCAACAAGTACACAGGTCGCTTTTTGACTTCCTGGAAAATATAGCCAACATAAACACCGATAAAGCCCAACAGGATCATGACCATTCCCCCGATCACCAGCGTCACCGACATAAGCGAGCTCCATCCTGCCACCAGTTCTGACGAACGACCTGTGAGCCAAAATGAAAGGACATATATGATCTGGGCGGCGGCGAGGCAGAGCAGGACGCCTCCCAATGTCATGCCAATATAGAGTGGCACAAGCGAAAAAGAGAAAAGCGCGTCCATGGCGAGACGGAACATTTTTCCAAACGAATATTTCGACCTGCCTGCCATACGGTGTGTTTCATGATACGGCAGGATGACACTGCGATACCCCATCCATGAGATCATGCCACGCAGGAAGCGATGATATTCCGGCATAGCCTTCAATGCATCCACGGCCTGCCTGTTCAAGGCGCGAAAATCTGCGGCGCCCGCCTGGATGTGAGTGCCGCTGATGGCGTTGATCAATTTATAAAAAGCTGAAGATGTGGCTTGTTTGAAGGAAAACGCCTGCCCAGCCTCAATGCGTTGGGCCTGAACAATGTCATAGCCCTGATGGCATAGTTCGATCATTTGTGGGATCATTTCGGGAGGATGTTGCCCATCGCCGTCCAATGTGATGACGATATCGCCTGTTGAATGGTCGATGCCTGCGGTGAGGGCGGCCTGGTGACCAAAGTTGCGGCTGAAGGAGAGGACGGTCACGCGTGGATCCCCAGCTGCTATTGCTCGAAGCGAATCCGGCGTCCCGTCGCGTGAGCCGTCGTCTACGAACAGAACATGAAAGTCGTACGGTAAAGAATCCACTACTGCGCGAATCTGTGTGTAGATTTGTTCGATCACATCCGCTTCATCAAAAACAGGTATTACCAGATCAACTGTCGGTTTATGCTGGGGAAACATTTAGAAATATTCTACCACGCACCTTGCAATGCCTATTTTTCGGGCTTAATACAACTCACAGAGCACATTTGGCAGGTTGCATGCCCAAGCATGGCAATGCCTAAAGAGCGTTTGATTGGTTCACTTGGTAACTGGATTTAGATCGTTGCGGATAAATAGCCGAAAAAATTCCACAGATAGAATGAGGGTGTAATTTTCCTGCAGGTACGCTTCGAGTGCAGGGATCTCAAAACGCGCCATCAGCACCTGCTCCGGACGGTATTCGCGCATGGCTGTGAGGATGTCTTCCTCTGTAAGGCTGCCGGTGGCCAGTCGTTTACTGGAGAAAGTGGCGATGCTGGGAGGCACCGGTCGATGTACGCGAAACGCATACATCGGCATATCGGTCATGATCCAGTTCGTCTGCTCAAGATATTCGTTCATTGTGCGGATCACTTTCAATTTCCCCGGTGTGGCCTTCAATGAAAGGCCACTGATGCGCGGGCTGTCCATCAATTGTTTATCGATGGCCGGTAAATATTGGCGGGCTGCCAATACCAAACTGATCAAGGAAGCTGCTCCCAACAAAGTTTGAAAGCGAATAAGATCTGACCGCCGCCTGATGTGGATGAGTGTGAGTATCGCATCTCCAACGCCCGCGGCGGCCAGCATTACAGCGGGGATTGTTATCAACAGCTGGTGGTGATAAAAAACAGGTGAATAAAAGCTGAACAATATATAAGCCACAACCGACCAGGCCAGCGGGTATAAGCTCAGCCAATTTCGCCTGTAAATGGAAATCAGCGCTCCAAAAAGTCCCATAAATAAGAATGGAACAGCAGATCGGAGGTGGGCATTGATAGTGTAATTTTCGCTTTGGAAATTCTCTATCGAAGGCGCCGTCATATGCGGAAAGATGATAAGCCAAATGTTTTGGGGGCCCACCAACACTACTCCGAGCAATAAGGCCAGGCCTGCGAAACAGATGCTCCACACCAGTGCGGGCCTGAGCATCTTCCATGAAAGGCCATGTCCCCTTCCATCGAAATATGTTGCAGCGGTGATGCCAATCAAAAAGATGGGTACAAAAAAACCGGTGAATAATTTAATAAGTACTGATAGAGCCAGCGTAAAACCAGAAAGAGCCAACCAAAGGCTGCTCCTCTTCTGATGCCACAGGATCACAAAAATCATTGATACGGAAGCCAGAGCAATTGAAGGTACCCCGATCATCACGGCTGTACTGAGAACTAAATAGCGCGGCACCATGATAGCCAGGGGCAAAAACAGGATCGCAGCCAGCTTTCCCCATGTGAGCTGTAAAAATTGAGCGCCAGACCAGACCAACAGCGTGGAAAACAATAAAACCAACGTGCGGGCGGCATTAACCTCAAAGCCTGCCACACGAAACAGCAGGGCCAGGATCTGTGTGAACAACGGCGGTTGGTCGCTGGATACTTCACTGTACAAAGAGTGACCGCGTACAACCAGCATTGAACGCATCAAATTCAGGCCTTCATCCGTATCGAATTGAAGTTTTTCGCGGAAGGGAAAATAAGAAAATGTGAAGACCAAGAAGATCAAGGCAACGGCAATGGGCAAAAGAAGATCACCCAATGTGTTCCACCAGGTCTTATTCGCAGATTGAGTTTTCATGCTGAAAGGGGTTGGCGTTCGGGGAATAGGGAAATAGAATCAAAGGATCTAAAAAACTGAAACAGGCTGGCTAAGCTTGATTATATCATTTTGAAGCTGGCAAACCGTTGAGTAAATCTCCTGCATGGTCGCTATCACCGTCACGTACCAGGTCATGTTAGAATTTATTGATGGAGATTTAGGATGAAACAAACAATACAGAGTTTATTCAAAAACGAGACCTTCGCTGCAGCTCTGTTAATTCTCGTTACAACTGTGATCACATACGGAGTTAGTATCCCCAAACTTGGATATTATCATGATGACTGGTTTCTGCTGTGGTCCGGTCAGATGCGGGGTGCAGAGAGCATAATTCCATTGTTTTCTTCAGATCGTCCTTTCATGGGCGTTGTCTACTCCTTCGTTTATCGTCTTTTGGGCGATAGGATCACCAACTGGCATTTGTATGCGCTGCTGTGGCGTTTTATTGGCGGGCTGGCATTTTTCTGGATCCTGCGCCTGATATGGCCGGAACATAAATACATGACAACTGTGATGACAGTGCTTTTCATCGTCTATCCAGGTTTTCTATCACAGCCAAATGCAAATACAAAACAAAATCATCTTTATGGGTTTGCGACAGCCCTTCTTTCCATAGCTTTCATGCTTGAAGCAATGAAATCGAACTTAAGAGGATGGAAGATCTTTTGTAGCCTCTTATCTATCATTCTGACTGCGAATTATTTATTTATATACGAATATATGATTGGCTTCGAGGGGATGCGTCTCATACTACTGGGATACACTTTATTTCACGATGGGTTTAGGGAATTCC
>JAXIPJ010000032.1:0-10307 GCA_045402985.1 Anaerolineales bacterium | reverse complement strand
CGCAGCGTGACGATCAGCGTAATGTTCCCTTCACCCTTGCGCGCCTCACCCAATGAGAGAGGTACGGGGGTGAGCGCCGCAAGCAGATTGTCAATGAAGGCCTCGCGTTCGAACTCGTCACGGCACAGGGTAAACAATTCTTCAAATTGATCAATCACCAACAATATATGGCGGGTGGCTGATCCGTCTTGAGTCTGGATTTGACGCGACAGGAAAAAATGTAGGCTGCGCGGGTCTTTTGAAAGGTCGTCCATCAACGTTGTTGCGGCGGTCACAGATTCAGAATCACGTGTGAGTTCGATTGCCAACGCTTCGAGGGGATGCGCGGTGGGTGTGATAATGTGGACTTGCCAATTGTCACTGCCCTCCGGTGGTTTCGTTCCGTTAATGAGGGCGCCTCCCTTTTTGATCGCGGGAACCAGTCCCGCTCGCACCAACGAGGATTTGCCACTGCCTGATGCGCCGATAATGACTGACAGGAAATTCGCAGCATGCAAGCTGTGAACTAATTTCGCTGTCAGCGCCTCACGCCCAAAGAATAAATCCGAGTCGGCCTCGTCAAAGAACTGCAAGCCTTTGAACGGCGCTTCACCTAGTGTGGGTGATTCTGTGCCGGTGAACTTTGTTCTGATGGGCGCAAATTCAGCAGGCAATCCATCAACCACCAATTGATAAATAGATGTGGGATATTTCAAATCCTTGAGTCGGTGCTCGCCCAGATCCTGAATCGTCATCCCTTGAGGCAAATCCTGGATTACGAGTTCACGGGTCGTTTGCGACAAAAGGATTTGCCCACCGTGACCCGCATCGCCAATGCGCGCGGCGCGATGCACGTCCATGCCAACATAGCCTGTCGAAGCGATCAACGGTTCGCCGGTGTGCAAGCCCATTCGTATACGTATGCTTTCACCCTGGTGCCAGGTATGCGCGGCGAGGGCGCGCTGAGCCTCGGCAGCGCATTGCACCGCATCTATAGCGCGCGTGAACGTGACAAAGAATGCGTCGCCTTGTGTATCCACTTCGCGCCCATTCCATTTCTGAATCGCCGCGCGCAGAATTTCGTGATGCTCGCCCAATACAACGGAGTATTGATCGCCCATTTTTTCGAGCAGGCGGGTCGAGCCTTCGATGTCGGTGAAGAGAAAGGTGATCGTGCCGGCTGGCTGGGCGGCAGTGCGCAGTGGCACTTTCGCACCCTTTAGCAGACCGTCATACAAGGCGCGCGTTTCGGCGGATGGCTCGACACCTTGTTGTTCCTCTAATTCACGAGTGCAACGCTGGTAGAGCGATGCGACCTTGGCCATATCACCGCGCACACCGCTCGCGAGCATCAACGCGCGATAGGCAGGTTCCCGTGCTCCGCTCAGTGAAAGCCAGCGCTCACCCCATTCCTGCAAGGCAATCCAACGTTCCGCGGTGACGAGTTGTTCGAGCAATTGTTCCATCCGCGCTTCGAAGATGGCATTGACGCGTTCGCGTTCGAGGGTGATCCATTCGTCATAGAACCCGGGCAGGAGTTCACCCTGATAGAGTGACAGGTTGGCGAGGAGAGATTGGAGATCAAGATCGGGTCTCTCCATCTGCGAAACATCAAGCCAGTATTCAGCATTACGGTTGAATGTGAGCGTAAATTCATCGGCGAGGAGATACTCGCCCTCTGTGGGTTGTCCCGCCGAAATGGCTTTGCGGATACGCCACAATTCCTGGCGCAAGTTTTTGCGTGCATTCTCATCGGTGATGTCGGGCCAGAATATACCCGCCAACTTTTCGCGGCGGTGCGCGGTCCCCGCTGTCAGCACAAGGTAGGCAAATAACGATTGACCAGCCCGCGACGGAATCGTGACGCGCTTTCCATCCGTACGAATGTCAAATTGTCCAAGTAGTCGAAGCTGAAGCATAGCTTACTCCTTCAATCAAGAGGCGGGCAAGCAATGATCTGATTTTAGTGTAGCACATGCCTGCTGCCAAACACAATACTTTTGTTGCGTCTTTTTGTCGTCTCAAATTAAGGCCACTCATTTAGCGACGGAAACACGACGCCTCAATGCTTTAATGGCGGCAGAAATCAGAAACCGCTTGAAGGTTTCGAAGATTTATAGTTAAAGGAGATAATCATGAACAGGCTTTTCAAAATCACTTTTCTTCTTTTCCTGGGCGCGTTGTTTGCCACTGCGTGCGAAGGACAGGTTTTCCCGGTTCAACCAGTCAGACCAGCTGTTACCTATCCCATGCTCAAACCAGGTGACAGAATTGACGAAATGATTATTGCAACGGGTGCGGATAATGCTGTTCCGCTTTGGCCTTTCTGTTTACGTATCGTGGAAAGCGACCGCCGAATTACGGTGAATTGCTCTGAGATTTCGTTCTACCCCAGGCTCGCTATTGGACACACATTTGGTTTGATGGATCTAGTTCCTCCGTCGCTTGATTGGTCGGAAATGACTTGGGAACTGTACTTGGATGAGCAGCCAGTCGATTTGGGAGCCTTCGGTACACATGACTTCGTCCACCCAGACTTGATAATCTCTCCAGCTCCTTTTCGAGAAGTATTTAGAAAGGTGACAGTTTGGGATATTGTGCTTGTAAATCCAACACCTGGGGTACACATACTGCAGGGTGTAGCAACGGTTGAAAATGAAATATATACTTGGGTTGCAAACTTTGCGATTGAAACGGCGCGCATGCCTCAATAACTTGTGAGACTTGTGATGCTTTCGGCACTTCTTCTCCAACAAGCACACGTCAGACCCGCATCAAGGCAATTCCTGATGCGGGTTCTTTTTTTCCAAAAGAGCTATTTCTCATCCAATGCCATTAATCGATGAATGAAAAATATCATCAACACGAAAAGAGCCAGTACACGAGCTTGCCTCTACCGGGACCCCAAGTTCCAAAAGCTCCCCGCTCAAATGATTGAAAAAGAAATATTCCCTCGTTCACTGTAATTACAGAGTGCCGCATAATTATCTAAACTGGATCTTTGAGTTTTACTCGGCATCCATCTCAAAAAGTTTAGTAATTAATGAGACAAGCGGTAGGATCTTGTATCAAATCTTATAGAAAGGAGAAACCATGCCTAAGCTTTTTATACCTTCCAGTCCGTATCCCTGCTGCCAGCGTTTTGCGACCGCCTGCACTATTAGTACTCGCACAATCCGTTTGCCTTTGTGGAAGACCCCAAAGGTTAGGCAGCCTCTATGATCAAATTCAAACCTAGTCAAAAAGAAAGTAGTAAGAATGTATTCCAACGATCTAAACAATTCGTATTCATATGAATGTGAACGCCGCAAAGATGAGATGCGTGAAGCGGCGCAGAGTCACCTGTTGCGAGAATTACGCGGCAACCGCAAGAGTTCACCCCGTTTAGTGGCGGCACTGAGCGGTGTAGCTTTTGTGCTGGCAGTCCTCTCACTTCTGCTGATGGGATGTAGCCCACAGCTTGCCCAGCTGGAACCGAAAGCGAACAGCGTGCCAGAAGCAGCCAGCTATCAAGCTGTGCTCGGAAAATCTCTCAGCGATAAAGATGTAGTTGATTTCATCGCCATCAACAACTGCTCATCCGTTGCAGAGTTTCAGCTATGCAAAGATGCAGGCATGGCTTTCTGGATAGACCCCAACCAGATCGTGGATACAGTTTACCTGTATTCCCGGAATGCAGAAGGCTTCAGAAAGTTCAGAGGGAAGTTGCCTTTTGGTCTCACATTTTATGACCCCATGTGGCAGGTTCAGCAGAAGTTGAGTAACCTCAACGAGGATGATCAGGCAACAGCATGGAACACCGGTTTGCCCGATGAAGCCAGCTCACCAGACCACATCCATTATTGGGCTGTTTACAAAGAGTTAGGCATGACCGTTATTTACAATTCCCCCGGTGCAGATGAAGACGCCTACATCTACGCTATTCTGCTGAGCAGGTAGTCATTATTCACTTCCAGAGAAAGGGCATTGAAGGGGAGCCCCTCTCCTTAAAACGTGGCTGAGAGTCCATCATCAGCCACGTTTGTTTTGTTAATGAAACTTCCTCAAAGCAGACGCAATTGTCTTATTAAGTTTCAAGGCGTGGACGGGCATTCTTGCATATGCAAATATTTCTGGCACTCCTCAGTCGTCAGCGAGCGCGTGACGCGCGATTTGGCAAGCGCGATCAGTTCTTCGATTTTTAGGAGATAAACGCGTACTGGTAGAAACGGTTTGGTAGAGTAAGTGGTAACCAGCAAAGCCTCACAGATGAAAGTCCGCGAGGCTTTTTGATTTTCAGTTACGGATTCGTTTTGATTTTCCCGGCGATGATATCCGCTTTGATCTGTTCCAACTCCCCTTTGACTTTGGCGGAAATGAGCGATGCCAATTCATGGAATGGTGCGATGCCGATTTCCCCTGTCTCCAGCGTCCCAACATGGATGCCGCCCGTGAATGTGCCATTTTCAATCGCTTTGACTGCCTGTAACACACTCACGTCAAGGTTCTTCATAATACTGGTCAACACAATATCTGTATGTTCAGGGAATGTCACTGCCCAATCGGTGTCCACGCCGATGATATAGGCGTTGCCGTTTGTTTTTACCGCAAAGGCGGCTCCAATTCCAGGGCCAATTCCCGCGGCCGGCAGGATGATGTCTGCGCCTTGATCCAATAATAGTTGTGCGATCTGTCTGCCATCAATAGTACAACAGAAACCGCCGACAAACACACCTTCATGTTTCTCCGGATTCCAGCCAAGCACTTCCACATTCGTCCCATTTTTCTTGTTGTAATATCGAACACCAAAGGCGAAGCCATCCATGAAATCAGTGACGGGTGGAATGTCAATGCCGCCAAATACCCCAACCTTGCCCGTCGTTGTTACCGATGCCGCCGTATAGCCAGCCAGAAACGCGGCTTGGTCGGCGGCATGCATTTGAGTCCAGACGTTATCCAGGGGTTGTTCGTATGAGAGGTTCATGCTTTGAAATTTTTGATTCGGATTTTTCTCTGCCGCGGCGCGTATTGCATCTGACATTGGGAGGACGCCGATGATTAAGTTGCAATCACCTCTCTTGAAACGGCGCCCATGCCTTAATACCTTGTGAGAATTGAAATCATCTCCACTAATACTTCAACTTGATTAAGATGTAGGGTCAAGATAAGATGGACGCGTTATGATTAAAGCGATCTCTTCCCCGGTTGCACAGCATATCACGATCAAAGCCTTTGTCGCTCTCTTACGCGAAGTGGTAGTGGAAGATTTGCAACCCTTCCTTGAAAGCGAAGGACAACCGCTTTCTACTTGCGAGCCATTCCCCTGGTCGCGTCCAACTACAAAGGCTGAGAAAACCGTTTTCAATCTTGTTGCAGCTGATAACCAGTTTGAAAAATCCTTTGCTGAATTCCTGCAAAAAGCCGAAGACGTTGAGCGCTTTGCCAAACTCCCCGAACGATTTGGCTTTACAGTTGCATACACCGACTCCGCCGCGAACCTCCGCTACTATGAACCCGATTTCATAGCCGTCACAAAAGACGGTGTGCATCACTTGATCGAAACCAAAGGCCGTGAAGATGTGGACGTAGCCCACAAAGACCGTGCTGCGATTCTATGGTATGAAAATGCCACGCTTCTAACTGACAAGGAATGGCGCTATCGAATAGTCCCGCAAAAGGAATTTGAAAGACTCCGCCCAGATGATTTTGGAGATTTGATTGCGCTGGAGCCTGTGAGGTTGTTATAGGATGGCAAGAGGTTTTACCTTCTTTCGCTTTTAAAAGTGTCTTCTGCTCTCAAACGATGCAAGAAATAAATCGTTAGTATGAACAAAGCCAATGCACCTGCCTGATGAGCAAGCGCAATTGCGATTTGTACATGAAGAAGTACAGTCAATATCCCCAGTATGATTTGAAAAGCCACAAGCCCAAGCAGCCAGTTCACTCCATTCTTAATTTCAATTGAATGACTCTTTTTGCGCGCCGCAACATAAAGTGCAATAATCGAAATGAAAACTGCGAACGCAAACCAGCGATGGATGAACACGATGGTTTGTGGAGTTTCGAAGATGTTGAGTAATGAACTGAACAAATTCGGTGGGATCAATTTACCAAACATCAATGGCCATGTATCTGAAACATGACCTGCTTTGAGTCCAGCCGTCATGCCACCGTAGGCGATTTGGATGATCAGTAATATAAATGAAACCAAAGCCAGTTTGGATGGCGTGGACCATTTCGCTTTCTTGCTGGCATCAAGGAAGCCGTATTTATGTCCGAGTGCTGTCCATAAGGACAAACCAAGTAAGGCGAGTGCGAGCAGTAAGTGAACAGTTAAGTTGAAATGGCCCACAGACGGGCGGTCAACGAGTCCACTGGCGACCATGATCCAACCTGCAAATGCCTGGCCAATGAAGAGTAATCCCATTACGAAGTAGATGCCAAACTCCTTGAAGGGGATTTTCTTTGTGAATAGAAAATAGAAAACGGGGATGGCGTAAACGATACCGGCAAGGCGGGCGATGAAACGATGGATCCACTCGATATAGAAGATATATTTATATTCTTCCAAAGTCATATTGGAATTGATCTGCTTGAACTCAGGTGTTTGCTGATATTTGGCGAACTCTTCCTGCCAGGCTTGTGCACCCACGGGCGGTACAGATCCGCTAACGGGATTCCATTCGGTGATCGAAAGACCGGAACGCGTGAGGCGGACGAATCCGCCGAAGACGATGAGAAACGCGACGATGCAGGCAAAGATGGATAGCCATTGCATCACAGCGCGGTTACTGGTTTGAGGCATGGGTTGTGTTTCTCCCAATGTGAGGTGGCGGGATTATAGCATTGGCATGTCATTGCGAGGAGGGCATTAGCCCGACGAAGCAATCTGCAGTTAAACGGTGTAGGCTCCTCAATAAGATTTCCTCATTAAAGAGGAGATTGCTTCGCAAAGAACGCTCGCAATGACATGAAATAAAAAAACCCGCCTCACGCTTGAGCGCTGGCGGGCTGCGATCTATCTGCCGGATTGTAATTGCATCAGCAGTTGACGATACTGTTCGGAGTTGGGCGGCCCCATCAGCAGTATCTGGTTAATGACTGCCATTGCCTCATCCTTCTTGTTTGCGGTGAGGAGGCCCTCAGCAACAGAATCGAGTTGCGCAATGGCTTCCTCCGTGCGGCCGGTTTGCTGATAGGCCTGTGCAAGGGCGCGGCGCAGGATCGGGTCATCGGGTCGTTCTATGAGCAATTCCTCAATAAAGGTAACACCTTGCGCGCCATGATTGTTGCTCTGCAAATAGGAAAGGTAACTCTCGAGTTCTGCGGAGGCAAGCGCGGGCTGGCCCATTCTTAAGCTGAGTTCGATCAAATTTTTTCGCACCCCCTCATCGTCTGGTCGAAGCGTGCGGATCTGTTCATAGACGCGGATGGCCTGCTTCCAATCCAATCTCTGCATGTCAATATCTGCCATGCGCTGGAGGATGTGGACGTTCCAGCTGCGGTCCGCATTTGCCTGCTGGATGAAACGCAACGCGGTAGTATATGTTTTGCGCGCCATATCGAGTTCGGCGAGCCGATAGGAGATATCTGCCAGGTCAATGTATTCGCGGATGGCATCGTCCACCTGTCCGCGTGCGATAAGTTGATCGATCAATTTGGTGCGCACGTTCATGTCCATGGGTGCCAGTTGGATTACGCGGCGCAACATCTTGGCAGATTGAGCAGCTTCACCGCGCACACTATATGCCTGCGCAACGACAGTATATTTTGTGATGGCTTCCTGCGTGTGATTCTCGCGGACGAGCAGGTCGCCCATCAATAGGTGGAGCGGCAAATAAGTTGGGGCGTAGGTGAGTGCCTGGAAAGCCTCGTCCATGGCAGAGCGTAAACGGCCCGAGCGTGCCAGTTGGTGAACGTAGTTGATCGATTCAAGTACCTGGCTGGATTGCGCCTGCAGAATAACCTCCGCCAGCGGCATCGGCATATCGCCATCCTGTGATTTGGGCATTTGCTCGCGTAATTTGTGCAGATGGTCGCGCCAGCTTTTGCGCATGAGCATATCGTTGATATTATCGCACAAGCGTTTGAGGGCCACTTCATCGGTCTGCATGGCCTGCGCTTCGACGAGCGGTTCGTACATCTGCCGGATCTCGTCCGATTGCTCGGCCGGGACGATCATGGCATCTGCAATTTTCAAGGCTTCAAGATATTCGATGGATGCGGGTCCGAAGCGCCCCAGCTTTTGCTGGATCTGCCCCAACAGCAAACGCGCGGCGAGACCGAAGTCATTGTGCTTGACCGCGTGCTGCAAATGGCGCACGGAAGATTCAAGTCGATCTCCCTTTGAACGCAGAAGACCCAGATCAAAATAAAGGGCAGGATGATTGAAACCCGCCTCGAGCGCGTGTTCGAGCTCTTCCGCCGCTTGAGAATCGTTGCCTTTGCTTTGCGCGTCAATCGCCTGGCCAAGATGCATGACCACTTTCGTCTGCTCGGAGGATTGCATGGATAGCTGCCCGGTGCCGCGCATTAACGCCTGCAAGCCGCGCCGCGCCTGTACCGCTGCGCCGTCATCCGTGGTGTATTCGAAGAGGATCTCTGCCAGACGCGTTAACGCTTTTTGGCGCGCTTCAGCAACCGGGTCCAGCGCTGAATCAGCTTTCTTCTTGGGCTTATCCAATTGTTTTACTTGAGCCATGGCAATAGGGCCTGTCCCGCCTTTGGGTCGCAATGGTTTAGGGAGCAGTTGTCCTGATCTTAGAAGGGTCTGCGCTTGTTTTGCTTCCGCACTTTCAGGAAGAATTTGTAAGGCCTTATTTACGAGTTCGATGGTCTTTTGGGCGTTGCCTGTTCGTTGAATGAGACTGGCAACGGCGATATATTCTATAACAGACTGCGGTTTGTGACCGAGGCGCTCATGTGCCAGCGCGAGACGTGAGTGTGCCAGCACGTGTTCGGGGTCCAGCGTTGTGACGCGTACCCAGTTCTCGATGGCTTTATCCACATCGCGCTGGTTAAGGAAAAGGTCTGCGGCCCGAGTCGCCGCTTCAATAGCTTCCTTAAGATGGCCAGTGCGTTCGAGAAGTTGAGCCAGTTTTTCCATGGGCACAGGGTCAGTCGGCGTGATCTGCGCAACGCGCTGATAGATCTGCAGGGCTTCCTCAAAGTTGGCTTGCTGGAACAATGCCAGCCCCAAACTGTTGAGTGCTTTCGGGTGATCGGGCATCTCCTGCAGGGCTTTGCGATATGCCGCGGCTGCCTTACCCCATTCCTGGTCCCAGGCAGCTGAGTGGCCTTCATTCATTGATTTTTGGAAAACGTCTTCTCTTCCGGGCATATTTTTATTATATCTTAGGTCACGCTTCAAGCGCGACCTTCCTTTATATCGATTTCGTTTCACCCCAGTTGGCACCATAGCGCGCGTCGGTGGAGAGAGGAATATTAAGTGGATAGGCGTTCGTCATGGTCTCCTGGACTACGCGTGCAGTTTCTTTTACTTCCTTCTTCGGGCATTCAAGCACGAGTTCATCGTGTACTTGCAAAAGCATCCTGCCTTTCAAGCCGGCAGCTTTGAGTGCGGGAGGAATTTTCAACATGGCGATCTTCATAATATCTGCGGCAGTGCCCTGGATGGGCGCATTGATGGCTTCACGTTCTTCGCGGTTTTTTATTTGCACGTTGGCTTTGCTCTGCAAGGCCGGGAAGTAACGCCTGCGTCCCAACAGCGTTTCGACATATCCCTGTTGTGCGGCCAGTTTGCGGATGCCATCCAGATATTTTTTGATGCCGGGGAATTTCTGAAAATAGGCTTTGACAAATGTCTCGGCTTCAGCCAGTGTCAAATCGGTTGAACGTGTGAGGCCGAACACGGACATGCCGTAAATGAGACCGAAGTTGATCGCTTTCGCGTGACGACGCATGTTCCTGGTCACCGCTTCAGACCCGACGCCGTAAATGGCCGCCGCTGTAGTGGCGTGGATATCTTCATCCGCGCGGAATGCTGCCAACATGCCTTCATCCTGAGCCATGTGCGCGACGATGCGCAACTCGATCTGCGAATAATCTATCGAGAGCAATACGTTGCCTTTGCCTGCCACGAATCCATTACGAAGGCGGCGACCCTCTTCCGTGCGGATCGGTATGTTCTGCAAATTAGGATTTGATGATGACAAACGCCCGGTCACCGCGCCGATCTGACTGTACGAAGTATGCACACGACCTGTATTTGAATTCAGCGCGGCCTGAAGCGCATCCACATAGGTGGACTTTAATTTCGAGAGTTCGCGATGTTCCAGCACCATATCAACTACGGGATGTTTACCGCGCAACAGGTCCAGCACGCCGGC
>JAXIPJ010000176.1:0-54451 GCA_045402985.1 Anaerolineales bacterium | reverse complement strand
TTTGCCAGCGACACCAATGCAATTGTGATGTGCACTCCCCCAACTGCAATCAGAGTCGGTGGAGGCAATATCACTTCAATGAATACTTCAATATCCTCGTTCAGGTTTGCGCGGCGTGACGAACCCTGCAGGAGAGTCTCTTTCGCGAGACTCACTGCCTGTTCGTCCAGGTCTTCATTGATGGAGCCAATAACACTTCCATCCTCTGTGATCAGCATCTCGCGTCCCAATAGATCATTCGGCGCCCGCACCCCTGTGAGTACTGCTGCAGCGCGTTCTTCCACCAATAGAGACCGCAACGACTTGAAGAATTCCTTATCAAGTGGTTTGACGAAGATATCAATGCTTCCGCCGCAGGCGAGGCCCACCTCCCAGGCGGTTTCATCAGCAACGCCAAAATGCAGGAGTTGCGGAGTGTTGGATTTCAACACTTCCACCCCAGTATCGAAGACCGCGCCTTCAACACATCCGCCGCTTACGGAGCCGCTGATCCTGCCATCAGGTGTGATCGCCATTTTTGCACCCGCGCGCCGCGGCGATGATCCCCAAGTTTGAATCACGGTTGCCAGCGCAATGGATTGATCTTCATCCGCGGCCCAGTTGTTCAGGTCAGGCAGGATGTCGCGCATAATTAGTTCCTCCATGAGAACGCTGATCCAGATCAGACAGTCGATCTGCCAGGTCCTCGAGACTAGCCAGATTATGGACCGGCAGGAAATTGTCAATGTTGGGCAGTGCGGCCTGTATGCCACGCGTCAGTGGCTCATAGCCCGGCGCGCCAAGCAGAGGGTTCAACCAGATAAGACGATGGCAGTTGCGCTTCAAGCGCGCCATTTCGCGTTTGAGGAGGTCCACATCACCGCGGTCCCAACCGTCGCTGATGATGAGAACGACCGCGCCGCGCCCGAGCACGCGTCGACCCCATTCAAAGTTGAACATCTTAAGCGACTCGCCGATGCGCGTGCCACCCGCCCAATCGTTGACGAGTTGTCCAACGTTTTTCAACGCCAGGTCCAGGTCCCGGATCTGAAGCGGACGCGTGATCCGTGTGAGTCGCGTACTAAAGACAAAAGCTTCCACAGGCTGGCTGAGCGTGGCTTTCATCCCGTAAATAAAGTGGAGCAGAAGACGCGTATAACGTTCCATCGAACCACTGATATCAGCAATGACCACCAGCGGGCGCGGCTTTAACTTCGGCTCACGATACGACCAATGAAAGACTTCGCCTTCTGAGCGCAGACTAAGGCGGAGGGTGCGACGCAAGTCTATGCGATTACCTTTGCCGGGACGGTGACGCCGCGTACGACGCTCGCTCACCTTCCACAGTAAACGCGACATCATCTGCCTGACTGCTTCTGATTCTTCAGCATCCATCTCAGCAAAATTTTTATGACGCAATATTTCGCGGTCACTATAGGTGCGCGTGACCTCGATGATGGTCATTGGTTCTGCAGGGCTGGAGGCGGGATCGTTTTCTTTTGGCGCGGCTTCCTTCAACGGCGGATGCGTGACGACCGGGCCGGAAGGTTTGCGACGTTTTGCGAGTCCCTGCCAGGTGCGGTCCCAATTCTCTGAAGGCTTGCGCCAAAATAATGCGAAGGCTTCATCGAAGAGAGGCAGGTCTTCACGTTCATGCACCAGCAAAGTGCGCGCTGCAAAAAAGAAATCTGACTTTTGACCAATCTCAATATGATCGAGCGCGCTGACAAGATCCATCATCCGTCCCGGATTCACATCCAGCCCAAGCCGCCGCAGGACACGCCCGAATAGCAAAAGGTTGTGCAGGAATTGACCTTTCAATCCACCTCGGCATTGACACGATCCAGGATCACGCGCGTCTGGTCACCTTTGATCTTTTCCACATCATCCTGATATTTCAGTACCGCTCCAAGCGTTTCATCCACGATCACGGGGTCGAGGGCTTTCTGATCTAATGCCACGAGCGCGGTGGTCCAATCTAATGTTTCTGCTACGCCTGGCAGTTTATACAGATCCATTTCGCGCAATGCCTGGATGAAGCCAGTGATCTGGCGCGCCAGTTTTGCAGGGGCATCTGGTAACTGCGTGTGCACGATCTCCAATTCCTTTTCAAAGGACGGATAATCGATCCAGTAATATAGACAGCGACGTTTGAGCGCGTCATGCACTTCGCGCGTCCGGTTGGAGGTGATAATCACCACAGGCGGATTCGGTGTTTTGATGGTTCCAATTTCCGGAATGGTGATCTGAAAATCTGAAAGCACTTCAAGCAGGAATGCTTCGAATTCATCATCGCTGCGATCCAGTTCATCGATCAATAATACAGGCGGCTTTACGCGTGACTGTTCGATGGCTTGCAAAAGTGGTCGGCGTAATAGGAATTCTTCACCGAACAATTCAGCCTCAGTTGTCTTTTCGCCGCGCGCCTCCAACAAACGAATGTGCATCATCTGGCGTGTGTAATTCCATTCGTAGACCGCGTGATGGACATCCAGACCTTCATAGCATTGCAGGCGGATCAATTCAGTATCAAGAAGCGCGGCGAGGACTTTCGCTACTTCCGTTTTACCGACACCAGCCTCGCCTTCGAGAAAAAGCGGACGATTTAATTTCAAGGCAAGATAAAGCGAAGTAGCCAGTCCGCGTTCGGCAATGTAGTTCCGTTCTCGCATGGCAGATTGGAGGGAGTCGATGGAGGGGAAGTTCAAGAGTGCCTCTTTGATATTGCAGCGGTTAACGCATCGCGCGCGCGATATGCGCGTGGGATGGCATCACGACCTCATCATCCTGTATGATCTCGTGCAAAGGGGCCTGCATCTCCTCGTGAAGGGCGGCGAGGATTACTTGTTGTGCCTCTGCATCGAGGTTTTGCAACGCGGGAGTTTCAGCCGGATCAACTTCAATTTCCCAGGCGAGGAATTCCTGAGGGTTCGGAAAGCGCGCCATGATTGATACGGATTCTATCTCAACATCCTGAAAGCCGGTATCGGTTAGCAATCTGCGCACTACGTCTGCATCGCCAAGGGAAAAGACCGCCCCCACACTCGATCTCCCTAGGTGTCGCCGGCTCACCTCATCAAGCGTCTGATAGAAAGGCGCGCGCTCCAGGCTTTGCCAGACACTCAGCGCGAGGCGCCCGCCCATTTTCAGGACACGATGCATTTCCGTCAGGGCGGCATGTTGGTCATTGAAGAACATGAGTCCGAACTGGCACAAGACCAAGTCGAAGTTACTATCCGGGATTGGGATTTGCTCGGCGGGACCTGTATGCCATTCAATCGCGAGACCCTCTCGTTCAGCTGCAACGCGCGCCACATTGATCTTGTCCTGGTCGAGATCGAGTCCAATGACAATTCCCTGCGGCCCAACGCGTGGAGCCACATGCCGCGCGACGATCCCTGTCCCACACGCCACGTCGAGGACGCGCTCGCCGGGCTGCACATTTGCAGACTGGACCAGATATGATGCCCAGGGGGCGAACAAGCCTGGCACCATAAGATTTTCATACGACTCTGCCGGGTAACTCATAATATCCGTCTAATCTTGGGTTCTTCGGCAATGTAGTTCCGTGTGCACATGGCGGCTTGAAGGGAGTCAATTGAAGTACATTCCAAAGTAGCCTCTTTGTAAGAGATGTGTAAGTGAATGGCGCTATTAGCAGTATGAGATTTTATCCAGTGGAATTTGCAGTTAACATCAAGATACTTTGTAAATAAACGGCTAAACCCTTACGACTCCGCTTGTTCCACCACAACATAAGCCAAAGAATCAACCCTATAAATGCCCAGAGGACGACAGGAATTAATAACAGCCCTACCTCAACACCGTTTGAAAAAACTTCATTAGCAGCCATTCCAAAGAATACACCAAACCCCAAAATAAGAATTATAGATGTTCCTTCATACAATCGAAACGATGCACGAACAATCGTGCCATCATTTGCGGTTTTCAACCGACCATCTAAAACGAAGGAATTATCTCGATAAAAAAATGAATGATTCCTACTAATGAGAAAATTATTTCCATCAAGTCGTTCAACGATAGGCGGAATGCCTTGGAAGGCAATTATTTTCCTCTTATGCAGTAATTCTTGCATCAATCTCTTTCTACACTCGTCAACAGATAAAGAAGTCTCGAATTCAATATCTGGGTTGCGATCAAAAAGAAGATAAATTAGACCGAACATTCGAGTGAACAAACCTTTCGGAAAATGACAATGTTCAATAATAAACTTTTATGAACTCAACGCAACAACAGGAGACCTCCGAGGCAATTCGGAGGCCTCCTGGTTAGTATAAACCTGATTTAGGAATTTTAGCCCGCGGCGCGCTCGGATGCCAGCTTGAGCGCACGTCCGCTCATTACCGCGGCTAGATTCTGACGATAACCTGCTGACGCGTAGTGGTCACCGAACGGGTTGACCAGGCTTCCACTGACATGCGCAATTGCGGAGGCGATGTTGGCCTCATCTGCTGCGTGACCGTTGAGGGCAGCTTCCGAGGCGCTGATACGAGTAGGGTTGGCGGTTGCGCCTCCCACCGCCAGGCGGACATCTGTGTATTTGCCAGCCGCAACACTCACCAGCGCGGCCACACCAACTACTGCAAACCCTGAAGCGGGATGCTTCATTTTTAGATACGCGCCGCCCGTTCCCGCGCCATATGTAGGCACAGTGATCATGGTCAGCACTTCATCTTCAGCCAGCGCGGTTGTGAACAGGTCTTTGAAAAAATCTTTCGCTGCGATCCCGCGCGTGCCATTCGGACCTTCAACTGTGAGAGTTGCATCTAGCGCGGTAACGAGCGTGGGATAGTCCGAGGCAGGGTCAGACTGTGCCAGCGACCCGCCGATCGTGCCACGGTTGCGGACCTGCTGATCTGCAATAAGACTGGCAGCTTCAGCCAGAATTGCGCAATGTGTTTTCACATCTGGGGATGTGGCAATCGCATTGTGTGTGGTGAGGGCGCCGATCTTGAGCGAGTCACCTTCCACAGTAATGCCGGACAATTCCTTGATGCGACCAATATCCACCAGCGCGGCGGGTTGGACCACGCGCAGTTTCATGGATGGAATGAGGCTGTGACCGCCTGCCAGCAGCTTCGCGCCCGGCTTCGAGCTGAGGAGTTCAACTGCTTCCGCCACAGAGGTGGGACGATAGTAATCTACATGAGCAGAATACATAATAGGTCTCCTTTGGTTAGCTTACTTTCGCCCGCTGAAGGGCGCGCCAAACTTTTTCGGGAGTGAGCGGCATATCCAGATGTTTGATTCCCAGGGGCGATAACGCGTCCATAACGGCATTCACCACCGCCGGGGTTGAGGCGATCGTTCCAGTCTCGCCTACGCCTTTGACACCCATGGGATTCGTCGGTGAAGGAGTCTCCGTGCTTCCCAATTCAAAGTTGGGAAAGAAGCCAGCCTTTGGAACCGCGTAGTCCATCATGGAGCCGGAAGTTAATTGACCATTCTCATCGTAGACCGCGCCTTCCCATAATGCCTGCGCCACACCTTGAGCGATGCCGCCATGGATCTGTCCGTCCACGATCAGCGGATTGATCTTCTTGCCCACATCGTCCACGCTGAGATAGCGGAGGATCTTGACTTCACCCGTATCCTTGTCCACTTCCACCACGCAGATATGCGTGCCGAAAGGATACGTACATTCCGGCGGATCATAGTACGTGACATCATCCAGGAATGGTTCCATACCTGCTGGCAGGCTATATGCCAATGCGGCGGCAGCGGCGAGTTCCTGGATCGTTTTGGCTTTATCCGGCGAGCCTTTGACAAAAGCTTTACCATCCTCATATGCCATGTCTTCGGGTGCAGCTTCCAACATGTGGGCGGCAAGGCGTTTTGCTTTTTCTTTGATCTTCTGTGTACTGTTGAAGACTGCCATACCACCGACTGCCGCACTTCGGCTTGCATACGTGCCATAGCCAAACGGCGTTCCCAATGTATCACCCAACTGAACCGTGACATCATCAAGAGGGATGCCCAACTCATCGGCTGCAATTTGAGCCATAGTCGTTTCATGCCCCTGGCCATGTGATTGCGTTCCAATCGTCACGATGACTTTGCCAGTCAGGTGCACACGCACATTCGCGCTTTCCCACATGGCCGCGCCCCAGCCCTGACCACCAGGACCAACACCGATCCAGGAGGACGGTGCCGCGCCGCAGATTTCGATGTAGGTGGAAAGACCGATTCCCAAATAGCGGCCCTGCTTGCGAGCCTCCTCTTGTTCCTTGCGGAAAGACTCGTAGCCTACCATTTCAAGGCCTTTATCCAACGCCTTTTCATAGTCGCCACTATCATATTTTAATCCTGCCAAAATATTATCTGCAGGCGCATAAGGGAAATCGTTCGGTTGGATGAAATTCTTGCGTCGCACTTCTGCCGGATCCATATTCAACTCGCGGGCCACAAGATCAACTGCGCGCTCGACTACGTAGGTTGCTTCAGGTCGGCCGGCGCCTCGATATGCATCCACCATTCCAGTGTTGGTGTAAGTCCCAATCACATTACAGTAAATGTGTGGAATCTTATATGCGCCCGAGAGCACGCGTCCGTACAGAGTCGTGGGAACGCCAGGCCCGATGGTGGCAAGAACTCCGCCCAGGTTGGCAAAAGTCTTGACTTTGAGCGCAGTGATGGTGCCGTCACGCTTCGCCCCGACTTCGATATCTGTAACGTGGTCACGGCCATGGGAAGTGGATATGTAGTTCTCACGCCGCGTCTCTGCCCACTTGACCGGTCTGCCGATCTTTCGGGCAAGTGCCGCCATCAGGCAATATTCGGGGTAGAGAGAGATCTTTGTTCCAAAGCCGCCGCCGATCTGCGGGGCAATGACGCGCATCTTCGTCTCAGGAATGCCAAAGACAAAAGCTGTCATCAACAGACGCATGATGTGCGGCGTTTGTGAGGTCATCCAAATGGTGAATTCTTCAGAAGCAGGCATGTATTGCGCGATACAGCCGCGCGCCTCCATTGGGTTGGGGATCAGTCTCTGATTGATCAGGCGCTGTTTTACAACGACCTCAGATTCACTCAATGCCGTATCTGTGCCTGCAGCGTCGCCACAATTCCAATCCATGCAGATATTGTTTGGCGCGTTCTCGTGGATCTGTGGCGCGCCAGGGAATGTGGTTTTTTCAGCATCCACTACCACTGGCAAAGGTTCGTAATCCACCTCGATCAGGTTTAGCGCGTCTTCTGCCAGATATCGGTCCTCAGCCACAACTACAGCCACGCCCAGACCAGCATGTGTTACCTTGTCAATCTCCAGCACGCGCGGAGTATTGGCGTTGTTCGTTACTCCACCGGCCTGCCATGCGCAAGGCAGCGCTGGCAACTCTTTGAAATCCTCACCGGTCAGTACTGTGACAACGCCCGGATATTTGATGGCCTTCTCTGTGTTGATGTTTTTGATGCGCGCATGTGCATACGGACTGCGCAGAATTGCAGCATACAAGAGACCAGGCAGTTGAACATCGTCCAGAAATTTGGCTTCGCCCGTCATGAGTCGCGGGTCTTCCTTGCGCTTAATTGAAGCTCCAAGTGTTTTTGTTGACATCATATCCTCCTGCTAGGCAGGCATCGCTTCGGCCGCGTACTTCGCTGCTTCGACGATATTCTGATAGCCTGTGCAGCGGCAGAGGTTGCCGTCCAATCCCTGCCGGATTTCTTCATCAGTCGGATGCGGGTTGCGCTGGAGCAGATCCACCACGGTGATGATCATGCCGGGTGTACAGAAACCGCACTGAAGGCCGTGCTTCTCCCAGAAGGCATTCTGCACCGGATGCAGTTTGCCATCTGTAGTCAGACCCTCGATGGTCGTGACACTGCTTCCATCCGCCTGCACGGCCAAAACTGTGCAGGATTTGACAGCGACACCATCCATCAATACAGTGCAGGCGCCGCATTGACTCGTATCGCATCCAATATTTGTGCCCGTCAACCCGATCACTTCACGCAGAAAATGCGTGAGCAATAGACGCGGCTGCACGTCTCGAATATAAGCCATGCCGTTGACGGTGATCGAAACTGTTTGCGCCATAACATCATCCTCCTTCTAGATTATGATTCCGGATCTTGCTCCGGCTGAAAACAAAAACTCCGCACCGCCTTTGATCCAGCAGCCGGAGCTATCCACTTGAAGAATTTACTTCTGTCACCAGTTCAGTATTCCGTTCAGAGTCATCTTCGCTCATGTCGCGCGGCATGCCTCGTTCGCGCACATCCTGCAACAGGCCGCCGTGCCCCAGTTCCACGATGTCTCTGCGCGTCAACGTGTCACCAACCAGAAGCCGCGGCAGAATCCAATCCACAATATTGGTCTTGCGGCTGCGTGCACAACCGGGCGCACCCACCACAGGCACACCATTCAGGTAAGCCAGCATCAGCAGATTGCCTGGGTCAACCGGCGCGCCGACCAATTCAACGAAACCTCCCGCACGCTCCACTGCGCGCGGCACGATATCCTGTGTATCCATGATGGCAGTTTCACCCGCGATCAAAATCATTCGCACACCACTCGAAACCTGTTGCTGCAACATTTCTGCCAGCGCGCTTTCGTCTTGCTCATCTTCCAACACTACAAAATCCGTGCGGGTGACCGTAGAGCCGAGTCCCTCAATGCGACCGCGCAAAGGCGCAAAGTCGGATGTTAATTTCTGCTGCAGCGACGCGGAGCCAGATAAGATCATGCCAACAGATTGAGAAGCCAGCGCGTCCACGCGGACAATTGGCGGGCTCCCGGCTCCGATCGCCTCCACCAGGCTGATAATTGATGCCGGCAGGGCGTACGGAATGATCTTGACCGTTGCAACGATCTGCCGCGCATACAGCGGGGAATGCGTCAACAGAGTTGCCAGTGTAATTCCGTTACATTCGTTGATCTGTGCCAATCGTTCTACATCGATCCTCAATATCCCCATTTCATTTGCAAGCAAATTAGCGCGCCCCGCTGCCATTCCCTTAATCTGCAGGCCCGGCCCACAGATGGCCTCTGCCACGCGCCGCGCCGCTTTATTTTCATCCACGTCATCCGCTTCCATTTCAGCGACATAAACCGAACTGCGACCCAGCGCACGCAGTTTCGCCAGATCATCCTGGGTCAGTGATCTTCCTTTTCGCAGCAGACGCTCACCATTGGCCGCGGCAACATTATGGCCAAGGATCTTCCCTTCTGCTTCCGAAAGAGGCACTGGTTCGAACTTCATTGTTTTCTCCAGCAATAAATTTACAGACAAGAAATCGAGTGAGGCTTTGCTTAATCAGTTGAGTCCGCGGCCTCATTCTCTGTTTCTATTTTTTTGCGTACCTGCTCATAAAAAACCTGCGCAAGTTTCTGAGAAACCGGCACCATCAGGCGTGAGGCCAGGCTGGCCAATTGGCCCGAGACAGTTACACCCGCCGTCCAATTCAACACTGTCGAACCATCAGGTCCATCACTGAGTCTCATTTCGCTGACGGCATCCGCCACGCTGCCGCTGGCAGAGCCATGCGCTTTTAACTTTGCATAATTGGGTTCTTCCAATTCTATGATCTCCACTTCCCCCGAAAAGCGGGCTTTCACCGCGCCCAGGCCCACAGATACAATGCCACGGTAACGTTTCAACGGTTCGATCATCTCGATCTTTTCGACACCGGGCGCGCACTGCCCGATCTGGTCCGGATCGGTTAAAAAGTCCCAAACTTTTTTCCGCGGTGCACGAATTGTGACTTCACCTTTTATGAGCATCTAATTTTCCTTTTCGAGTTTCAAGGATTTGTGAGTCAAATGTTGATCGTGATGTTTTGAACAGGGAACTTCAATAGGATGGCTGAATGATTGGGCTTTTTGCAGTGTAGCACAACCTAATCGTGAGCGTCAATGGTAGACAAAACTTTTAGACGCGCAGATGCCCAGATAACAGAGCCCGTTCCAGGTCCGGAAAAAGAGGCGTGCAGGGATGAATAAATCCCGCGGCCGGAGCGTATCCACTTCCGCAGATGCGGGTTATGTAAGTTGACATGTACGCGCCGCGACCCCGGTTGATGACGATCTGCTGCACAGAGTTCACAGGCAGTGAACATGTGGAAGCGTTCGTGTTTTTGTTTCGCCATACAAAATTTTGTATGGCGATTTTTTCTCTGGAGGTGAGTATGGAGTCTGCGAAAACAAGTTCGAATGCAAGCCCGGCATAAATTTGTGAATAGGAGAATGTAAGATGGCGAAGAATCAAAAAGGAAAAGCAAGGAACACGAAACCGAAGACTGCCAGATCAAATTCGGCTAATTCAAATCGAGGAGAAACGATGAAAGCTAATTCAAACGTAATGGGCTACCTGCCTAACGATACACCCCCACCGGGTCAGATGATCTTATTGGGATTCCAACATGTGTTGACCATGTTCCCAGCCACAGCGTTCGTAGCTGCATTATGCGGTTTTCATGTTGGCACTGTGTTAACTCTCTCTGGCATAGGCACGATTGTTGCCCTTCTGCTATCCAAGTGGCGGATTGGCAAATTCATCCCGTTGTTCTACGGCTCCAGTTTCAGTTACATTGCCGCCTATCAAACCATCGCCACACAGATGACTGGAAGCCCGCCCGCATTTGGAACGCCGCTGCCAGATAACGTGATTAGTACCATTCAGGCTGGTATCGTCGTGACAGGTATCTTGAACATTCTGATAGGCCTCATCATTCGGGCCGTTGGCAAGGAAAAGATCGATATGGTTCTGCCTCCGATCGTCACTGGCTCGGTAGCCGCCATCATCGGCTTCGGTCTGGCCTTTGCAGCTTTGGGTCTCGTGGCGGCGAATTGGGGCGTTGGGATCGTTACGTTGCTTGCGACGATCCTGTTCTCGGTCTATCTCCAAAGTAAAGGCTTTCTCGGGATGATCCCGGTGATCCTGGGTGCGGTCGTGGGTTATATTTTCTCGGCAATCGTTCAGCCCGGATCTGTGAGTTTTGCTGCCGTTGCGGCTGCGCCATTGTTCGCAGTCCCGCACTTCACCTTACCGACGTTTAGCGGAGCCCTGGTCGGCACAGCCATCTTCAGCGTCGCAGTGATGGCAATTGCCACCATACCAGAATCGACAGCTCATCTATATCAGATCAGTTTGTATGTGGATCGTTTTGCAGAGGATATGGGACGCGAAAAATATGACCTGGATAAAAACATTGGCTTTAACCTGGTACTGGATGGCGTGGATGACACCATGAAGGGTTTGTTCGGCGCTACGGCGGGCACAAATTATGGTGAGAACAACTCCTTGATGGCCATCACCCGCAACTATTCGGGGCCTGCTCTCATCGCGGCCGGGGTGATCGCAGTATTGCTTGGCTTCGTGGGCAAACTGGCCGGGCTGATGCAAACCGTTCCGCTGGCTGTCAGTGGTGGACTGGCAATCTACCTCTTCGGCGCGATCGGCATGCAAGGCATCGCGCTGATGCAGGAGCACAAGGTGAGCATGTTCGACCCGCGCAACCTGGCGATCGGCGCTACCATTATGGTGGTTGGCATTGGCGGCAACATCGGATATCCGAACGGCCTCCTGCCGATCCCATTCCTGCAAGGACTATTCCCCAACGGCTTGCCCGCCATCGCGACTGCCGCGGTATTGGGCATTCTACTCAATGCGGTCTTCCTTGTCTTCAGGCCGCCGATGACCGAGGCCGCAGTGCTCGATAGAGCCATGGCTTCCGCTGATTGAAGAGGGATGAATAGCAAAAACGGGATGACCGACCGGTCGTCCCGTTTTTGTTTTACGCAATGCCTCAATTCTCTCAAGCCAAAGACAGGTAGGGACTTCCCCACCCCTATGGGGCAAATCCGTATTGACCATATTTTAGTTCAGCATAGAATACAGATACAATCTATTCCGTTCGTTATCCATTAGGAAAGGAGTAAATGAAATGACTGCAACTTTGAAAGACCCCGTTTGCGGTATGGACGTCACTTTTGAAACCGCTCAAGCAAGGTCCGAGTATGAAGGTCAGACTTATTATTTTTGTTCGATGGACTGCAAGGAAAGCTTTGACCGGGACCCCGAAAGATATATCGCGCAGGAACAGGAAACTCCTCGCTGATCGATTCTTCGCTTCAGAAATGGCCCTCTCAGAATATGAGTTGGCCATTTCGTTTTAAAGAGATAAATGTTCGAAGACCGCATCAAATAATATTGTTAGTCCTTTTGTGCGGGACTCAGATCACTCGACATTTTCCAATGAGCATCCGCCAACTGATCTCCAATGGAAAAAGCCGCGACCGCCGAAAGGTCCATGGATCGCGCAACAGACAGTAACGCCTCAGCCATATGCGCTGGCTGGATATTTCCGCTTCCCCAAGATCACATGGAATTTTGCAGGTTCGCGGCGGTGCAAAAGAAATGCCAGCAAGGGGCGAAGCGTCCATTGCAGGTTATAGAATGGGGTAATGTATTTCCAGGTGATGTTTAACTCTCGTGCCAAATCCTGCAGCCGCTTATAAGTCAGATAGTTCTCACTTTGCAAAGAATCGGATGCAAAGCCATAGCGCGCCGAGAAATCCTTTTTGCGCTCCTCCACCATTTTCTCTCCTGAGGTGCTGCGTTTATATACGGGTGAATCCATAATCACGATCAAGCCTTCACTAGAAAGTACGCGCAATGCCTCTTTGAGCGTCTTGGCGTAATCTTCAGCGTAGTGAAGGGAGGCATTGAAGATGACCGCATCGGCAAAACGATCCATGACTGGCAGATGGTCGAATTGCGCCTGCACAGGGATAAAGCTATGTTCATAGTATTTCCATGCCCCCAGCCCGTCCTGTTCATTGACCAACAGATCTACAGCAATGACACGATCGCCTTGCGCAGATAGCCGATTGGAGAGCCAGCCATTGCCTGCGCCCAGGTCGAGTATCTTCAAAGAACGCTCAAGCGGGTTTTGAAGACGGGCAAGCACATTTTTCACGAGAACGTTGAAACCGCGAGCGCGAATGCGCCAATCCGCCCGGTAGCGACCGCCAAGATCCTTGAAGGGCAAGGCGCGGTAATAGTCCGCCGAGGTGCTGCCGCGCTGCTCGTAACCGCGAATTGCCTCATAGTCCGCGATGAAGCGGGCGTAGTGGGCTTCGCTTTCAGGCAGAAGGAAACGCCAGATGCCAGCCTCCTGCCGGAATTCCAGTCCGTCCTGCGGACATGTGAGCCTGTCAGGGGCACTCCGTTCGAGTGTAGCCCGGCAACGCGGGCAGATGAAGAAATGTTGTCTCATGCCTGACCTAGCACATCAATGGCGGCAGCGTAAACGACTTCGAGTGAGCGGGAAATATCGTCGAGCCGTTCGGGGGTTTTCCATTGAAGAGTCGCAAGGCTGTCCATGCCTACCACCACAGAGGCGGTTTGAATGCCGCGCACCTTTCCTACGGTGAATAATCCAGCCGATTCCATTTCAACCGTCTTCACGCCCTCAGCCTGATATTGCATCACTTCTTCAAGCGTCTCACGATAGGGCGCATCTGTCGTCCAGGTAGTGCCAACGGTGCATTGCGCGCCGCGCGCACGGATGGCCTCTACCAAATCATTCACGAGCGGGGTATCAGCGCGGATACTTTTCTCATGCGCCAGATAATGATGCGACGCGCCATCGTCACGGATCGCTTCATCACACACAACAATGTCACCCGGCTTGAGATCGGTTTGCAGTATGCCACCCCAGGTCATCAAGATCATGCGCCGCGCACCCATCACTGCAAGTTCTTCAGCCAGCTCAACCACCATCGGTGAGCCACCTCCAAAGCTCGTCAGCACGCCTACCCTGCCTTTTGACTTCTTCACCGCGTAGACATCAGCATTCATACTGCCGGCGCGTTCGACCGGGATGCGCCAACGCATACGATGGGGTAGTCCGCGTTCCAGGCAAAACAGCACGCCCGCCGGCTTTATCTTCGGCATCCGTCCCAACCGCTCGCGATAGGCAACGAGATCTTCTGCTCTGAATAAAGGTTCGATCGTATGTTTTTCAGGATAATTCGGAAAGCTCATGAACATCTCCTTGAAGATGAACTCGCGATCCCGCGCTCACAAGCAGGATTGTAGACTGGATACACTCGGCAACCAATACAGCCCATGCGCTTCCCTCGGGGCCTCTGGCTGGGATCCACCAAAGATTCAGGATCAGCAATCCAAGCAGGCTGACCATCAACGCGCGCCCGACTAGTCTTTCTCTATTCGATGCGAGAAGTGACAAGGTCAGATATGTATTGACAGTGAATGGAATCAACATCCACGCCAGAATTTGTAATACACCAGCGGACGCTGCAAATTCGATGCCGTAAAGCAAAGTCACCAATGGCTTGGCTAATAGAAACAAGGCCAGAGCGATGATAGTTGCGCCTGCCAATAAGGCCTTCCAGGAGATCTTGAAAATCTCACTCCATTTGCTTTGATGGTTTTTGTCGGTCTGCGCTTGTGCAAGCGCGGGATACATCGCGGCAAAAACTGCCAGATGCGCTGTCTTCGAGGCCTCCACCGCGCGTGATGCCGCAGAATAGATCCCTGTTTCCATTGCACCGTTGATGGCGAAAAGCATGTAGATATTCAATCTTTGATAGAACATTCCTAGCACAGTGAGCCACGCGATCGGGCCTGCTTGCTTCAGAAGGGAGAAAAGATGGAGGGAGGAAAAGTTCCGGGCCCGCCAGAAGTTGGGAATGATCATGACGCAAACAAAACCGGCAAAGACAGCAGCAATGATTTGAACTGAAAGGAGCAAAGCAGAAAGCTTGACGATATTGAAATTCGGCAACAGCACTATGCCAATTTGCATCACTGAAACGATCAGGTTGAGTAAGGAATATATGTCCATCCGCTGCACCCCGCGCAAAGCAGTGGTGAATATGGTGAAGAACGCGAGTGGAATGAGTGCAAGACAATAAATTTTCAAAGCTGTGACTATCTCGGAGCTTTGATCTGGAATCCACGCGCCAAACATCCACACTGCGGCGATGAACAAAATGGATAACACCAACTGAACGATTAGAGCAGAAGGCAAGCGCGATAAGTCACCTTTCGCGGCAATGTCTCGGATAAGAAACATATCAGTTCCAAAAGTTGTCAACGTGTTGGCAACGAAAATAATTGCAGCGATAAAAGTATATGCGCCAAAACCTTCAATCCCCAATCGTCTCGCTAAAAGAATAGTGAAGACTACCGCTATTCCCTGCGCGCCAAATCGGGAGAGAACCATCCACAAGATATTCTTACCAAGACGAGCCTGCGGATCAATCATTTCTTTGGATTGTAGCGAAGCGACATGATATAAAAATCCCCCCAGCCGTACCACGGCCAGCAAAGCGACAACTTATCGTCAAGCCAGCTCAAGACACGGTAGAGACGCGGAAAACGTTTGGCAAAGTTCTTGCTCTCTGCAGTTGGCGTAATGACTGACAGACCCTCAAGCGCGAGCAGGTCATAATCTTCGCCAAACCAGTCGAGTACTTGTCGTGGTGAAAAATAATAGACATTGAATTGAAGGCCCTCAAGATTAGCGCGCACACCGTGCTGTGTGAGGCGTCGGAACGAAAGCCGAAAATTCCCGCGAAAGATCTCCATCAATTCCCATAAGCAGATGCGCGGCATGAGCACCCACGTTACCACACTTCCCGCGCCCAAAACCTTTGGTAATTCCTGGATAATGGGAGAAAGGTCAGGCACGCAGTTAAGTCCGCCAAGGTCGGAGAGGACCGCGTCGAAGGGGGCACCAGGCACATCGTCCAGAGAAAGAAACGAGCGCTGCTCCGCCGTGACGCGGTCTTGTAAGTTTAAGTCCCCGATTTTGTCGCGCAGACGATTCAACATCCCGGGTGCGATCTCCGTTGCATGGATGAAATATCCGCGTTGCGCGAGTTGAACCGCGTCCGTGCCCGTCCCTGCATTCAGCTCAAGGATACGTGAGCCAGGTGGCAGGAGTCCGCAGACATGGTCATACACTTTATTGCGCATGCGCGTAAGATGAGGATGATCTTCAGCAAAAGCATCGTATTTTTCCGCCGTGCGCGAGAAGGCTTCAGCGATGGTTTCAATATCATTCTCCATTACTAAATAAACCTCCTCAACTGCATTTCACTTCGCACGAGGCCCGCCAGATTACGCGGAACATTGACCAGCCTACGCAACGATGGCTGACGCAACGCTTTCCATGCGCGAAACTCATAATGCAGGCGGCCGTGCAGAACACGATAAAACTCTGTTGGGAACGGGCCACGATACAGCATCGCCAGGTCATCTGAGTCCAACCAATTTTGTTTTTCGCCCAATTCCAATTTCACGCGCTCGAAGAATTTCGTGCCAGGCAGTGGATATGAAACCGAAATACCGATGTCGTCCGGCGCGCATTCGCGCACCATCTTCAAAGTCTTTTGAACATCGTCCCACATCTCACCGGGATAACCAAACTGCAAAAAGAATCCCACTTCGATTCCATTTTCACGCAATAGCTGCGCGGCGCGATAAATATCTTCTACTGTATCGCCCTTGTCCATCGCATCGAGAATCTTTTGCGAACCAGACTCCGCTCCGATCCACACGGTTTTGCAACCTGCTTTTGCCAGGGCGGCGGATGTCTTTTCATTCACCAGATCCGCGCGTTGCAGACACTTGAACGGGATCACTGCATCAGCCTCTTGCAACAGCGCCGCGAACTTTTCGATCCAATTCGGTTTCAATCCCAGAATATCATCGCCGAAGCAAATATGATCAGGCGCAAATTTTCCCTTGAGCCATTTCATTTCCGCGGCAACATTTTCAGGCGAGCGCGAGTTGTAACGCTGCCCCCAGATCGGCTTGGCACACCAGTTGCAATGATACGGACAGCCGCGCGTTGTTACCATATTCATCGAAAAATATCCGTGGCGCTTCGTCCAGATCGAACGATATTTTTCAACATCCACCAGGTCCCAGGCGGGGTACGGGAGTTTATCGAGATCGGTGATATCTGGTCTGCGTGATGGACGCAACGTATTGCGCGACATTAATCCAATGACTTGACTCGCTTCCTTCCCAACTGACAATTGATTCAGCAATTCGATCAGCGTCTCCTCTCCTTCACCAAGCAGACAGTAGTCCGCGCCGTGTTCGAGATATTCTGCGTAATGATCGCTCGCGTCCGCACCGCATAAGATGACGATACATCCGCGGCTCTTTGCCATGTCAATCATTTTGAACGCGGCTTCACGCATCCGCAGTAGACACATCTTGGAAAGATAGTTGAAATTATCTT
The DNA here is from genome assembly GCA_045402985.1 of Anaerolineales bacterium. Taxonomy (GTDB): domain Bacteria; phylum Chloroflexota; class Anaerolineae; order Anaerolineales; family Villigracilaceae; genus Defluviilinea. The sequence continues at coordinate 37,225 of JAXIPJ010000176.1, read as the reverse complement.
CGTAAATAATTGCATATTCAGGTTTGTGTCCGTCCAACGCGCTCGCCCACTCATCCTCAGACTCTGCCAGCATCGCATCGAACAACGCCACCTCATATCCATGCTGGCGCAAATAACTCGCCGCATACAAAGTCCCCAAGGGTGGATAGGGTTGCATTGCTTCCCATAGTTTGGGATCAAAACGCAGAAAGTAGGATTGCCCGAGTAGAATTTGAGTCATTGTCTGTACACTCCAGTCGCCGAGGGCGGCGACTGACACTCCTCTAATTCGCCGCCGCGGACGGCGACGAGAGCAGCCCACTTACTTTCAAACATATCACGCGTCCAGCTTCTGTGATGATGAAAATTTCCCTGGCAGATCTCGGCGGTAAAAACAGTTTCGTCTCCATAACCTGCCTGCTTTTGAAAACGCGCGATCTTTCGATCCATTTCCCAGTTTTCAAAACGATCACCAAGTTTGCCGCGCAGAGGAAGTTCAATAAGGGCTTTGAGAGGAGTTGCGGAAGTCGCTCTTTGTTCACGACTAAAGTCGTGACCACAATTAGGCAAAAATCCTTTTGCCCATTGGTTGGCATTTAACAATCGGTCATACACGTCCATTCCTGTGATTGGGATCATCTGACACAACTCGCGCGCGGAATATAGATCATGCAACGGCCAGGCGAGCGAGGTTTCTGAGATGATGAGATTGGGGCATATCGTATGTCCGTGCAAACGCGTGAGGCGATTGAACGCCAAAGCGAACGCGCGCGCGGTCCACACACGTCCGCGGGCTGCGACCAGCATATAATCAAAATCGGCAGATTCAGAAATATTCATTACTGCGAGCGAACCAGTCAACGCCACCATGCGGATATAAGGCAATGTGCCAAGAATGCGTCCGTAACGCAGGGCACCTGGCAGGAGTTTTTGCGAACGCGCTTCACGGTCCGCGCGGAACGAAACGATCTCTTCCCTGCCAGGTAAAGTAAAATAATCGCCTGTTCGTGTGACAGGGCCTTCGTTGAGAGCCTGAGCCACTTCTTCAAACGAAGCCTTTAGGCCTGTAAGATACTGATGAACTTCCGGCACTGTCAGTGGATAATCAAATATATCTGAGTAGGTAACCGTGTGTAAGATAGCCTGTGACAGCTTGTCAGTAAGATGATCCTGCATGCAAATCCAATCGATTAGAATAGACGTAAGTAGTATACAGAAATATACAACGCTCAAGAGGTTCTGTCAAACCATCTCATGTATCTGACGATCGTCAGTCCTTTCCCTCCTACAATCACCGGCATTGGGCAATATGGATATCATGTGACGCGCGCACTGGCGCGCTCAGGAATGTTTTCGCGCATCACAGTGCTGGCGGGGTCGTTGAATCAAGGAGTAACACCCAACCATCTTGGTTTAACGGAAGTGGAATATTGCTGGAGCCCGGGCTTGCTAAACGCGCGGCAGGCCATCTTGTCCCGGCTGAGGCGGTTGAGTCCCGATCTCGTTTGGTTTAATTTGGGAGCAAGTGTCTTTGGCAAATCTCCATGGCTGAATGTGTCGGGCTTGCTGACGCCAATGCTCACCCAACGGATGGGTTATCCGACAGTTGTCACGTTGCATGAGTTGATCGAACTGGCTGACCTGCGTGCGCTGGATGCACCCGGCGGGGCATTCGCACCGTTGGGCGCGCGTTTGCTGACGGGGATCGCGACGCAGGCGGATGTGACCTGCATGACCATGCGCAATTACGCGGACCTGCTGGCGGCACGGCAAATTGATTCTGCGCACATCCCGATCGGCGCATATCATGAGCCGCACTTGTTGGAGGAATCTGATTCGCAGGAATTGTTATTTTTCACGACACTGGCTCCATTCAAAGGCTTGGAATTATTACTCGAAGCCTTTCTCATTTTGCGCGCCGAATATCCGCGTTTGCAACTGACCATTGCGGGCAGTGAGCATGCGCGCTTCCCCAATTATTCACATGAATTAAGAACGCACTTCAACGGGACGCACGGCATCCATTGGCTGGGACAAGTGCCGGAAGACAACGTGATGGATCTGTTTGAACGCGCGCAGATCGTGGTGCTGCCATACACGGCTTCGACCGGTTCCTCCAGCGTTTTGTATCAAGCCGCCACCTGGGGACGCCCTGTGGTGGCATCCGATTTGAAGGAGATACACGAACTGATTCACGAGAGCAATTTGCTGGTGGAATTTTTTAAGAGCGGGGATGTGGATAGTCTGTGCAACTCAATCCGCGCCCTGCTCAATTCGCCCGAAAAACGCCACGCACAAACAAAACACAATTTCAATTCCATTCAGCACGCACGTCCCGAAGCAACCTGCAGAAAATATATTGAAGTTTTCAATTACGCCCTGGAAAAACACGGAAGCGCGAATCGCATTCAAATTCCATCTGGAAAAATGGAAACCGAGTGATACCCCGCCGCGTCCTTCTTGCCATAATCACCGCGTTTTTCTGTCATGGGCTTTTCATCATCACAGCGCGCTACCGCCTAAGCTACGACGCTTACACCCATATGCTTTTTGCAAATCATTACGCAGAAAACTGGTTTTCCCTGTGGGAAACGCGTTGGTATGCAGGCTTTACCGTTGTTTCCTATCCGCCACTGATCCATCAACTGAGCGCGTTGTTTATCCCCATCCTTGGATTCGACGCGGCGTTCGCATTCATTCTCTGGACTGTAATGACTCTATATCCGCTGGGCGTTTATGCGTTTAGCAGAGTGTTCACAGGCAAAGCCGCGGCCTCTTATGCAGCGCTCGCTTCCGCGGTTCTTTTGCCCATGTATGTGACCGCGCATATCTTCGGTCAATTGCCTTTTCTCGCAAGTACCCTCTTTGCGCTATTCGGCGCGGCAAGTCTTAATCGCTATCTGCACGAAGGCGGTGTTCACAATCTCCTGCTTACAGTTTCACTAATTACAACTTCAATGGCATCCCATCATGCCACTCTGCTCGTTCAACCATTTCTCATCTTTGCTGTTGTAGTTAATTGCTGGACTCGATTTGCCCTTTGCAACCAACCATTAGATATTAAGAATTTCCATGTCTCCGCCTCTCAGAGGTTAATGCTTTTTAGACTTTCCCTCTTCATGATACTCGCCATCACACTTGGTATTCTCGTGATCTGGCCCTTCTGGGAATGGGGCATGCATCAGGCTATGCAAACGCCCATCGACCATCCCTCGCGCCACAATTTTTTCATTGACCCGCTCGCGCCTGCCATTTTCTTCTGGCCCATGTATGGTCCGCTCATTGTGATCATTCCCTTTGTCTTTCCCCTGCGCAAATGGCCGCTTCGTTTTCTCGGCCTTATCATTTCCTTCATCATCCTGTTCATCCTCGGCCTGGGCGGAACGACTCCCCTCCCCCATTTTTTCTTCGGCGATGCCTGGGAATGGCTTACTTATGACCGCTTCGCATTTTGGGCGTGCCTCACTCTGACTCCGTTCTGTGGGATCCTTTTCATTCAGCTTAAACGCAGATGGATGAACCGTCCTCACCTGCACTCGCCGGCACTTGCGCCCGAGGCAAGTGTGCGCCAGGCCGTCTCGCCCCGACGGGCTCCCGGCCCGAACGGGGTGCAAGTGTCGATATGGCTTCGCCATTCAGGGCAGCGCGTCATCACGAAGCCGCTACCTGCCCCACCCCGAAGAAACATTTTCTCAGCTCTCACATTTTCCGTTTTCACACTGACTGTGTTTGGCGCATGGCTCACACCGCTTGTGTTCACAACCCAGCCTGAAGCGATCGATATGCGGCCCATTGTCAACTTTCTCGATAAAGGCGATCGTTCCCAGTGGCGTTACCTTACTTTCGGTTTCGGCGACCAATTTGCTTATTTAAATCTGCTTACAAAAGCCACAACCATAGACGGCAGCTATCACACCGCACGCACGATCCCCGAACTGTGCGAAAGCGGCATCGGCCAGGTGGATACTGTCTACTGGGCATTGAAAGGGATTCCTGCCATCATCCCCATCCTTCAAGAATCAGGTGAATATGGCGTGCGCTGGGGGTTTGTCAACCCGGATACTCTCAAGGCAACGCAAATCCGCTGGGGAGTAATTCATCGCAATGAGTTTGTGCCGGTGCTGGAGCAACTTGGCTGGATAAAGTTAAAGACACTCAATAACGGAGTCCTGGTTTATGAAAACCCAAAAGCCATATTCCCTGAATCGTCCCAACCTCCCGTTACAAGACCGATCATTTCGGTTTCGTGGGGTGTATTACCAATGTTGGCTTTGGTAACAACATCCGCGCTTGCGGCGCTGCGCGTTTGGCCAGCACCAGCAGAAAAAGTTTTATGCAGCATCCATGCTTTCATCGTTGGGTTGATTCCGCTCAGCCTATGTTTTTGGTACTATCGCACGATTGCCGAATTCCCACATGAGCGTGTTTATTTCATTTACGACAACGCCTTGTTTTTTGTAAGCGATGCGCTTGCCTTACTGGCCGTCATCCTCTGGCTTTCGGTAAAAATCGCCCAACCACAAATTACCAATTATCGCGAAGCATCCCGGCAGGACAAATTCCGCTTTCATCTCGCGCAGCCATCCTTTATCACTTTGCTATTCGCCCTCTTTCTCCTTTCCTCCCTCAGCATTCTCTGGTCAATAGACTGGCGCACATCATTCTACATTTCCATCCATCTTTGGCTTGTATTCCTTCTTATTCTCTCTCTCCGTGATTGGCACGCGGCATGGAGACCTGCCATGCTCGGCTTTTGCGCGGCATTAAGCTTTCAGGTGCTCACAGGGATCGTGGAATTTGCCACGCAATCCACAGGTTTCTTAAAACCACTCCAGTTGAATTGGCCCGGCCCGCTGGAACCATCCATGCGAGGGGTTAGCGTCGTGCAATTAGCAAACGGATTGAGGATCCTGCGCGCGTACGGCACGCTGTCTCACCCAAACATCCTGGGCGGATTCGCCTTGATGTCAATGCTTGGACCTGCGAGTCTGTTCTTGGCAAACAAAAAACCGAACTATCCGGCGCTGATATTGTTCGGCCTCGGAATAATACTGATGGCGTTGACCTTTTCGCGTTCTGCCTGGCTGGGACTGATCATATTCATATTGGTCTTGATCTTGAAATCAAAACATCTCGGGCGCAGGCGTGTTTTTTTACTTGTTGCAACGAGCGTGCTGACGATCATTCTCACACTTTCTCCCCTGCGCGAGCTTGTATTCACGCGCCTCAGCAACTCGCCCGTGCAAACAGAACAAATCTCCAACCTTGGGCGTTCGTGGCTGAATCAACAGGCAGTGGATCTGATCCGTCTACATCCGTTCACGGGTGCAGGCATTGGCGCGTTCATTCTCGAACTTGGGAAAAATGCGCTTCAAGGTGCAAGTATCGAACCAGCACATAACATCTTTTTGCTGGCCGGCGCCGAGTTGGGTATCTTCGGTTCGCTCCTCGTCGCCGCGCTTTTTGTATCCATCATGTTGAGCAGCATCAAAGCACAGACTCCGGAATCCATTCTTACCAGCGCGCTGCTTGCAGGCCTGGGAATCATCAGCCTCTTCGACCATTATCTGTGGAGTCTTGCGCCGGGCCGCCTCATGCTGGCGCTGGCATTGGGGCTATGGGCTGGGACCATCAACGACAATTTTTTCGGTGCTGAGCGGGTGGTGCCTGCGGAAAAAGGGAGTGGACCTTGAGTATCTAAAGACCATCTCGAATCAGATCCTTCAAACCTACTGGGGAAAGGTCGGATGGCTGGCAGTAGGCTTGCCCGCATGGATCGTAAACTCATTGACGGCATTGGGGTATGTTGGAGCAGCGATCAACATTTACCAGCTTATTAAGTTGAAGACAAAACAGCCACAATTTACTTTGTGGGCCGCTATCCTCATGATCGCATTATTCAAGATCCTTGCAGTGGCACGCAACGGGTTGACCACTGGCGCGACACAGGGCTGCCTGCTATTCCCCGCCATCGGCGCGCTGTCGATTCTGATGCTCAGCGGTTGGCATGACGTAGTGTCTGAGCGATATCAACGCAAACTTCCATGGATCGTGATTACCTTGATGTTCCTGCTCAGTATTACGTTGTGGATATTTGGAATCGTGCCTGTTTATTTTCAGCCGTTTTTGGATTTATATCTCTGCTTGCCAACTCCCTCTGACCATTTTCCGTGGGTTCGTCTTTTTGCTCCAACTCCTTTATTCGAGTGCAATATGGCCTGCAGAGCGCAAAGACCCGCGCTCAATGCCTAACGTTAGATTTTGTATCAAGCTGAAGTCTTTTTTCTTTCAATTGCAGCCCTTATTATTTGGCGCAACATCATCCCAATTGCTCCTAATTCCAAGAGGATACCCGCGAAAAAAACGATTAGCGTTTCATAATGTACTTTCGACAAATTGGCATTGAACATTACTGTACCCTCTAAGCACCCCGGGCCGACGACAATAGCGAAAAAAGGTCGCGAAACGTCTAATAGGATACAGAGGAGTACAATAGCAACCACACTGAGAATGAGAACTTCTGCAATTGGACGTTTATAATGAAGTGCGTACCACCAAACATAAATTCCCGATAGAACTATAAGAAGCCACAGCCAGGGAACAATACTTCGGTTGATGTTTCGCGCAATCTGTTCTAATGTCTCTTCGCTCCATGAACGTTTCACCACAGAATTCAACTCTTCAGGACTAAAACTGTTCCCACAATACGAACCATCAAAATGATGGAAGATGACTGAATGATCTTCTAAAGAGTCCCCGAATTTGGCTATCCAGGGAGAGGCATTGAAACGAATATCGTATAGAGGATCCGTAACGATTTCGCTAACTTGCCATTCAAACAACGGCATACTGATAGCCCAAGCGATCAAGGTGGATCCAAGACTTGTTAGAATGAAGGGGAGGAAACTTCGGCGCATTATTAGTTACATACAAATAATCAAAAACGTGGGGCTTATGCTCTCATCTTCCAATCTCAACACGCGCCCAGTGCTTTCCCAAAACGCATCTGTTCTTCCTTGTTGGCGGGTAAATTCATGGTGAGGAAAGTGAAGGCGTGCCACAGATCCTGTAGGTTGGCACGCGGCTCCCACAGGCGTTTGAGCATGGAGGCTGGGCTGTAAAACTCGCGGTACAGGCGCATGCGTCCCTGCTCCAGTTCATAGGCAGTGATATTCTTTGGCGTAAAAACTGCGGAGCCATAGGTGTAATCGGCGTCAAGCCACCACTGAGGCTTCGTCAATCGTCCGTCATTGAGAAATTGTTTATAGAGTTCCGTGCCGGGGTATGGAGTCAGTAGATTGAACAACACAGCAAAGAATCGTTCATGGATGGTAAATTCGAGCAGGTCATTGAGAGATTCGGGCGTGTCTTCATCCATGCCTAGGATGAACGACCCGACAATGGCAATGCCATTATCGCGTGCAATTTTCAAGGCTTCGTCATATCCGATTCCCACCGTATTCCAACTCTTGTGGATCTGTTTGAGGTTGGCTTTGCTGATGGTTTCGATTCCCGTCAGCACACCCGCGCATCCGCTCTGGTGCATCAGGCGCATCAATTCTTTATCCTTCGTCATGGTCAGGCTGGCCTGGCTGATCCAACGGATCTTTAAGGGGATAAGTGCCCGGAACAGATCCTTCGCGGCTTCCTTATCCGCCACAATATTATCGTCCACAAGAAAGATGAATTTCTTATCAAGGCTTTCAAGCTCAGCGACCACTTCCGCAGGAGGCCGGTGTCGGAAACTTCGGCCAAAAAATGTAGTCACGGAACAAAAATTGCAGGAGAATGGACAGCCGCGCGTCGTTTCGACCATGCCCACTGGCAAATATTTCTTGCCAGCGAAAACCGAACGATCCACGTGCACACCTTCAAAGGGCAAAGTATGAGATTGACGATAAACTTTTTTTAGTTGTCCACGTTCTGCGTCTCGCAGAACTTCGGGCCAGAGCTCTTCCGCTTCACCAACGAGGATCGAATCAGCATACTGGAGCGCCTCCTCAGGAAGCAAGGTGGGGTGATGTCCACCTAAAATCACGGGCACACCGCGTTTGCGGAATTCATCCACAATCTGATAAGCGCGCCGCGCCGTGAATGTTTTGACAGAGATGCCCACAAGATCACGCGGCGTATCGTAATTAATTTCCTCGATGCGGTCATCCACGGCTTCCACTTCCACATCCGGCGGCGTGAGTCCAGCTAACGTTGCCAGGGTGAGCGGCGTGAGCTGCCAGGAAGGCTTCTCGCTAAAATCCTTGTTCTTGATCATGGCAGGTTCGATCAGCGTAACTTTCATAGCCCCTAACCCTGACCCTCTGCCATGGGGCGATGCGAAACTACAAACCAATCCTTCCAACCTGTATTCTTCTGCAACACACTCGCTTTGATATTTCCTAATCGCTGACCACGTGCCTGGCATGCCATCAAGTATGTCTCTACACCGCGCGTCACACGCTGAACCTGCACAGCCTCAAGCTGACCAAGCTTTCGGCAATAATCATAATGAAAATTTTCGCGCAGCGCGCTTTCCAGGGATTCTGCCAGCATATTATCAACATGATCATTGCTCTCAAGATAAAGCACATAACGAAAGCCATCCATATCGTCCGGCGCGAGCATGGCAAAGGTCGGGGATATTTGGTGCCTTGCAAATAGAGTCTCCAAAACGTTTGCCACAAAACGCTCCTCAAGTTTTTCGCCGAACCAATCGGAGATATGGTCCGCCTTGCCGACGAAACGAATGCGCGGGACCTGCTTCCAATGACCAATGACCTCAATCACATCCTGCAATTGATAGCGGTACAATCCGCCGCTGGTGGTGACAACTACAGAATAGGTTCTCCCTTTTTGGATCTGATGTGCAAGCAGAACCTCTCCTGCATCATTGATGAATTCAAAGAAATGTGAGCGGATGGAAAGCACGCTTCCCTCCACGCCGACGATGGGTACCGATACGAAAGCTTCGGTGGCCAGTAGACCCTTCGCCTGCAACGCAGCCTGTGGAAAAATTTCCAAGATCTCGCGCGCATACGTCTGGGATAAACCATCCATCCAACAGCTGATGAGGCGCAGGCGCGGCCAGAGAGATTCCATATCAGATGGGTCAAACGCTTTTAACACCCGGGCCAGCTCCGGCCTGGGAGCGAAGCGCAATTCCACATCCGATCTTTTCACAATGCCGCGTTCAATGTCGTGCAATAGACTATCCCACCACTTGGGCAGAGACGCGATCAGCAGACTCAAAAAGGTCGGATTCCAAACGGAGATCAATCGCAAATTGGGCTGACGCAAAAGATGAAAAAGCGTGAGGTAACGAAATGAATCCACATCCGAGATATTCTTGACCGCATTCGGCACAGCCATTACAGAGTCCGCTAGCCAATTACCAAAAAAGCCGAGATACTCACTGTCTGATTCAAAACCGATGGGAATACCGGACGATGTAAAACGTTTGCCATCCGTAAGCGGCGTGATGGACCAATAAGCGGGGCCGCTTTGCAAATCAGGGATGCTTGTATATAAGTTATAGATCCATGGCGCGATGCCGCGTTGAAATTCAGATTTGAGCGCAGTGGTGTATGGAATAAGTTTGGAGGCGGCTGTGGATCCACTGGAGAGTTCGAACATGCGCACAGCTTCATGCGTAAGAACAGATCGCCCCCCTTCGCCAATGCGTATTATATATTTGACATAATCATCATAAGTTGTTAGTGGAACACGCGCCTGATATTGTGCTGGCGAAGTGATCGTATCAAAGTGATAGCATTCCCCATATCCCGTTGCCTTGTTTTGACCCACGTAACACGATAATAGATCTGCTTGCGTTTCCTGCACAAGTTCCGCCGCGCGTTGGAAGCGCTTCCATTCAGGCAAACAGGATGCCACCCACAACGCATTGGCCAAGCGCGGCTTCATCGCGTCATCCGCCTGCCCGCGGGAGTGAAGTTATCGGGGTACACGCGCGTGATACAGACGAGTTCATCGCCATCTATATAACCGGGATTGCGTTCAAGATAAAAGGCAACATGCGGGTCGTGCAGGCGTTGATCAGTCACTTCTGCCACACCTTCGCGCAGAGGCGTGGCGCCAGCTCTAAAACGGACCACGCCTTCTTCACAGCGATAATCCGAGCCAAAGCGCTGGGATGCCAGATGTTCCATCAGGGATTGAATTTCGGGCGGAGTGGGAACGTCATAGCGTGGATAAAACTCCTTGTAGAAAACCGTCAGAAAGCGATAAGTTTTGTAGCCAGACGAGATCAACAACCAGTAAAGCGGCTGGACCATATTTGCGGATCTTTCGAGGACGGTTTTTATCCAGGTGCTGGGGAGTTGCGGCGTGCCCCAATATTCGCGGCGGATGATGGTATCACCCGAATACACCACGCTGAGAGCTTTGTTATTGAACGCCGTTTCATACAATGCCAATGTGGAAAAACCTTCGATCTCATTTGTCGCCGAATCGCGCAGGAGGATGACCCAGTTCTTACTACTCAAATCGCGTTCAAAGATTTCCATCGTTGCGCCGTTAAAGTTCTCGCCAAAGACGCGAAACATGGACTCTATATCAGATGCGGACAAATCCACGCGCGGGATGGCAAGGCTGGTCAAGGAAACTGGCATGCACTCATCCTTTTAGCGTGGCGAGTGGCAGGGATTTCCAATACTTTACCCACTGAATGAAAACATGGTCAGCATCGCGCAACAGCACGCCCAGCTTGAATTGCAGGTCGCGCATCACGACAATATCAGACTTGAGAAATGCGATCGTGAGTTTATGCATCCCTGTCAGTATCAGGCGTCGAAACAGGCGCGGGAAGTTTGGCGCCGTTTTCTTCGGCATGACGTTCAGGATGTAGACCCGCGTCTTTTTATCGGTAACAGGCAAAATGGTGAAAAGGATGCGGGCGTTCGTGCGCGCATTATAGGCAAGGATATTATTGCCTCCCCAGCAATGCGCGCTCAGTTCCACAACATCCACTCCAACGCGGCGCAGAAGATAATCGTGAAAATGACCACCCTCCACGCGCGCGCGAAAGTCAACCCCGAAATGATTCGGCGAGCAACTTGAAAGAGATGGTGCTTCAAGCAGCCTGCGATGATGAACTGTGATGAAGTGCTGGCTGTCAAACGAGTTGGCGGCCAGCACCTGGTAGGGTGTATCGAAATCCGTCGTATAGGGCGCACTGTACATTTCGTTGTCGCTGTTTTCAAAAAGCGGAAAATCAAAAGTGGGCTTGCCACCAAGGAAACCAAAGACCATGCCATACTGTTCCCTGCAGGTCAGCGAGATCTGCCGCGCCCTCGCAGGAACTGTTCTTGAGGCGGGAATATGCTCACACACGCCCTCCACGCCATACTCCCATTCGTGGAGCGGACATTGCAGACGCTCACCGACGACGCGCCCGCGCGCCAGATCCGCGCCCATGTGAGCGCACTCCGAATGGACAGCACCAGTCCTGCCACTTGCGGTACGAAAAACAGCCAGTGGCAATCCAAACGCAGTCCGTTTAATCACCTGTTTTCGTTTTAGATCGGACGAACGGCAGAGCGGATACCAGGAGGCAGGGAAGGACAGTAATTTGGATGATTTATTTTTAACAAGCGTATTCATAGCTTCAGTTTTGTAACCACTCCTTCCAAAATGAACGAGCTTTGCACGGGGGAATTTCTTCGAACCGTTCCGGCTCCATCAACGCGCGGATCTCCTGCATACGGGCGAATGGATTGTTCGCGCATGCTGCCGAGGATGTGGCATATTCGCAGGCTTTTCAAGCAAGGGGAGGCAGGTAGGCGAAGAGAACATGACAGATCTCATTTATGGATAACATCAAAGTCTAATGCCTTGTTTCTTGAGAGTTTCTTTTCGGAATATAGGATTATAGGTCAAATAAACCCCGAGGCGGTATGGATTCCGCATATTCGTTTTCAGGTCAGTCACACGTCGGATAATTGACTCAATACTATTAAAAGAACGACGCGCATAAAAGGACCTTTCGGTTAGTTGCTCCGCGCTCATACGTGCAGGACGGAAAGCGGCATGGTTATAACGATAATCGGGATGAAGCCACCATTTCCCATCATACAGTAAGCGGTCTTCCGCCTGCAGTTTCTTGTACAGCGGCGTTTCGGGATATGGCAATAAAGTGTTGAATGCCGCAAAAGTAAATTTGTTTTTCAGGGCAAACTCCAGGGTGCGTTCAATTGAATCGGGAGTGTCGTAATCGTGACCCAGTGTGAAAGCGGCCCAGGTCTGTAAACCATAATCCCGCAGGACCTCCAGTTGCGGCTGGTAGGATTCATATCCGGTTGTCAGGTTTTGCCCCTTTTTCATGGAGAGCAGATTGTCTCGATCCAGCGACTCAAACCCGATCACGTTCCCCACACAACCGCTTTTAGCCATCAACGACATCAACTCACGATCGCGCGTCATATTGATACTAGCTTGTGAAACCCAGTGGATCTTCAATGGAATTAGTTCACGAAAAAGAGACTTGGCTGCCTCGATATTTGATATGAGGTTATCGTCTACAAAAAAGAAGGTGTTGCGGTCCTGGCTCTCAATTTCCCGAATCACCTGGCGGGGATCCCGGTAATAATCTCCGTGATTGAAATATGACGTGACCGCGCAAAACGTGCACACAAAACGGCATCCGCGACCGAATTGCAACAGGGAAATAGGCAGGTATTTCTTTCCTTTATAGAGGTCCCGACGCGTGATCGTATCGGGCTGGGGGATGCATGGCTCGCCCCGATAGATCGGCTTAAGCCTGTCGTGACGTGCGTCATCAATGACCTGATGCCACAACTTTTCGGCATCGTTGATAAAGATCGAATCCGCGTGTTGGGAAGCCTCCTCAGGAAGCAATGTGGGATGCATCCCGCCCAGGATGACAGGGACACCGCGCTTACGATATTCCGCGCTGATCTCATAAGCACGCCGTGCAGCGTAGATTTGGACTGTGATCCCGACCAGGTCTGTTGGCTCATCATAGGGAATTGGTTCCAGGCGATCATCATAGAGAGCAACTTCCACATCTGGTGGTGTGAATCCTGCCAGCGCCCCCAGGGAGAGTGGCTCCATGCAGGCCTCATCCAAATATTTTCCAATTGCAGGATATATCAGGGTAATTTTCATGTGATCTCCAATAGATTGGCTACTCAATTGAAGCGGATGCCATGCTTATGGCATTAGAGCCATACCGCTGATTCTGGAAGTTCTCGTCCAGAGAGGAAATTGAACTTCCATCACCCAAAGGGACGCCCTGTTTATTGAAAATTTCCCTGCGGGAAACAAGATTGATCGCCAGATAAGCGAACAGATTATAAGCTGAACGCGCGTTCATTTGCGGGGCAAGCATGCGTCTGAAGATCGATGGATATGCATTAAATTCACTGCGCAGGCGGAAGCATCCTTCGGCAAGTTCCTGCGCCGACATGCATGATGGATGAAAAATCATTTCGCCATAGCGATAACGATCATCCAGCCACCATTTGTCGTAGATCAGGCGATTTTCCTTTTTTATCCGATCATATAAGGATGTGGAAGGGGTGGGAATGAGTGGGTTGAATTGTGCCAATGCAAGTTTTGATTGCATGGCAAAATCAAGAGTACGGTCAAAGGCATCGGTCGTATCATAATCGTAGCCAAACACAAAGGAGCCGTAAACCATGATACCGCGTTCGTAAAAACGTGCCAGCGTGCCGGCATAATCACCGTATTTCAAATTCCATTTCTTGCGCATCAACACCAGATTCGATTCGTTTAGAGATTCAAAGCCAATCAATGCACCTGTACAGCCACTTTGCGCCATTAGATCAAGCAGTTTTGGGTTTTGAGCAATATCCAGGCTCACCTGGCAGGACCAGTGAATGTTGTATGGGATCAAAGCCTTGAATAACGCTTCCGCCTGTTCGATGTTCGTGAACAGATTATCGTCAGCAAAGAAAACATATTTACCGCGCAATTCATCCATTTCAGTCATTACATCTTCAAGACATCTGCGCGGCATGGAACGGCCATAAAAAGCATGGATCGAACAAAAATCACAGGCGAATTTGCATCCACGCCCAACCTGGACCAGGTGCAAGGGGCGATATTTTTTATTCGCAAAGATTTTTCGGTCCGGGTTTACGCCAGCCACTGTAAGTTCGGCAGGGGCCTTATATATGGGTTGTAGTTTTCTTGTACGCGCATCTTCAACGATCCTGGGCCATATTTCTTCTGCATCGCCAACTGCCACTGCGTCTGCATACTGGCTGACTTCATCGGGCAGCAAGGTTGGGTGATATCCACCCATGACCACGGGCACACCACGTTGTTTATATTGTGCAGAAATTTGATAGGCGCGTTTTGCGGTAAACGTTTCTACTGTCATTGCCACGAGGTCAGTTGGTTCGTCATACGGAATGGGCTCAATGCGATCATCATATAGGACCAACTCAACGTCGGGCGGAGTTAGCCTTGTCAGTATGCCAAAGACCAGCGGCTCCAATGCGTCTGCCGCGCGCCGGGACGTCATGTGTGGGCGGATAAATGTGATTTTCATAGGGATAAAATCCTCGCTTCCTGCCTAACCTTATATTTGACTCTGCAAAATCGACATTCCCTGGCTACGGCTTTTTCATCCATTCATGGTAGAACGAACAGGACCGGCAGGCGTCAATCTCTTCAAACTTTCCTGCACTCATCAACTCGCGGATCTGATTCATACGCGGCGAATTGTAGATGTCGCGTAGGGTCTGGGTTTTTATGTTCCCCAGCACCTCGCGATTATCCCAATCATTGGAGCACATGGGCACATCTCCATTTTCCAGGATGTGCGCCAGGCTGAAGACATACGGACAGACGGGATACACGCGACTCCCGACCACGCGTCTAAGCCTTGAGATGAAGTCGTTGTGCTTCATCGCCATCATCTCATAATTGCGGACGGTCCCCGCGCGGTTGTTGATGTTAAATTGGAACAGGTTGAAATGTTTCCAGCGTTTGCGGAAACCATTTAACTCTTCTTTGTTGTGCTGGTCAGCGACAAAACGCAGGTATACATTGACCATGGATAAACTCATTTTCGAAAGCGCCTCCAAATTATTCATCACCTGTTTCCAGGAAAGGCCTATCATTACCTGTTTATACGTCGCTTCATTCGCAGCGTTCACGCTGACAGTGATCAAGTCCACACCCGCGTCCATGAGACGTTGTGCGCGGGTTGGCGTCAATCCACTGCCGTTCGTGACCAGTTCCACCATTTGATGAGGCTGGGCTTTTGCTTTGAACTCCGCGACCCGCTGTTCCATTTTCACATCGAGCAAAGGCTCATTCTTGGACATTGGAACAAAGTCATGCAAATCCTTTTCAGCCACGCATTCATCCACAATTTTGGTATAGAGCGCGTCGTCCATGATCCGTTTTTCCTGCAAATGAATGGTGTATGGATACGGACAAAACTCACATGCTGCGTTGCAACGGTTAATGGTCTGCACCTGAATAACTCTGGGAAACAAGTCGGTTTTGTGCTTGAGCCATTTATGAATGTTTGGAATGGTGAGGTGATACGAGTGTGAACTGTAACCGAGAATGCCAACCATGTTCCGCACGCGCGGGTTGTCGTAACCTGTTTTAGAGACGCGCATAGGCAGGAAATATTTGTCCAACCAAAGAAGAGAGAGAACGATTAGGTCAACAAGTAAGTATAGAAACTTCATAGTATCGCAATTTCCAACGCGGGCAGACGGGAATCCACTTGAGCAACGGCGTCGTCACCATCTTCCCAAGCGGCGAGGTATATCTGGCTGATGTACTTCCATGGGCGATAAGCTTCTACCACTTTGCGGAATGGATTCGACTCAGCCAGCCCGAGCATGAAGTAACTGTATTTTTGCTCCAAATTGTAGTTATAGACCGCTCTTACAAGCGCGTCGAAAATAATGGGATCACTATCGTCAATTGCAAGATGGCTGGCATAAGAATAACGCAATGTTGTATTGGGGTCGGGCAGATGAGGCCACCCACCCAGGAAAGAAAACATATTAAGCAATTTGCGCCAACGCGCCAGGGCGCCTGAATAACCACGGACAACTGTCTGCTTAAAGGCATTTTGATCCCAGCAAGCCAGGCATGCCACGACGCATTCACGATTAAGTACAACAAAAAAATCAGACTGAGACAAGTTTGAGGCGAAGAGAGAGTCGCGGGTCCAGTAGGGAGCGAATTGTTTGCGCGCGCCATTACGATTGAGGCAATCCACGATTCTGTCGGCATACTTGTCACTTCCACGAACCAGTTGCAAGGAGGGGGGCAAATCCAAGGCGCGCTTTTGGCGAACGGGATAAATTGCATAAGTAAACATGCGTGCGTATTCTTTTGCATGCGGGTACTCAGGCAAGCCGGATGTCAACAAGCGCTTCGCTGGAAGGTTATCTTCGATCACACTCATCAGATAAAAGGGTGCGCATCCATCCTCGTGAAGCTCATGATATTTTTTGAATCCACCGGCCAGGCCGCGCGCAAGATACAAGCCTTTGCCATAATCCGGATGGACGCGTAACTGACTCATATAACCGATATCCTGCGGATGGCCATTCAAAAATAATTTTCGTACAGAACGATTGCCCAAAGCGATGACATTTCCCGTATTTGTTTCACGCGCCACGATGGTCTGATGAAATGGCCCTTCGATTGCAGATGCATCAAAATAACACGGCTCACGCTCGAAGGTGAGTGAGATCGAGCCTGGGATTGGATTCTCCCGCAGGAGCCGCCGCAATGATTCATCGTCTGCTGGCATTGCAAGCGTAAAATTAAGCGCAGGCATGGAAGTTGAGCTAGGCTGTCAGAGGTTTGGCAAGTGGCAGCGCATTGGTCAGTTGCGGCAACGGCTCCCCAACTTCGCGGGCTTTGATCAATTGACCACGCCAAGCCTCATCGCCCAACGGATAGTAATCACGCTGACGCACCTCGCGGCGGAACAGATAATTGATGCCGTAGAAGTGCCACCACATGGCTGAGCTGGATCGGTTGACCGCGTCAAAACTTCGCTGCCAGATGTTCCCGTAACTGTAAAATTCTGCGCGCGCTTCAACACATCCGCGCTGGAGCCGTTCAGGAGTCATACGCGCGGGTGTAAAGGGGATCATATTGTAGGAGTAGCGATCATCCAGCCACCAATGGTCGTAGAGCAAACGTCCCTCCTGTTCAAGTCGCCGATAAAGAGGCGTGCCGGGGAAAGGTGTGAGGTGATTGAACGCGGCAATATAAAATTTATGTTTCAATGCAAAGGTGACGGTATCGGAGAAACTCGTTTCGGTATCTTCATCGTAGCCAAAGACAAACGTTATATAGAGCCGGATGTTGTGCTTTCGTAAATTTTCGAGCGCTTTTTCGTATCCGCCTTTCATCGTATTGAATCCTTTATTCATCTTTCTCAAGTTTTCCTGATTGAGCGATTCGAATCCGATCAGCACCCCCTGGCATCCGCTGGCGGCGATCAATTGCAGGAACTCCTCATCGTGCGCGGCGTTGATGCTGGCCTGGCTCACCCAACGGATCTTGAGTTTTGCCAGTTCGCGGAAAAAGTCTTTTGCCTGATCCATGTTGGAGGTGATATTATCGTCCACGAAAAAGATGAGCGGCTTGTCACGCATTTTTTCCAATTCTGTAAGGATATCATCTGCGGGTCGGCGGACCTGTGTGTGATTGAACACAGTTTGCACCGCACAAAAATCACAAACAAAGTGACAGCCACGACCCGCCTCCACCAGGCCGATCGGCAGATAATTTTTTCCTTTGTAAATGGAACGGTTGGGACTCAAGTTTCCCAGCGACGGCCGTCCATTTGAACGATAAAACGTTTGCAGTGTGCCGCGCTCTACGTCGAGCAACACTTGTTCCCACACTTCCTCCGCTTCACCCACAATGACAGCGTCCGCATATTGTGATACTTCTTCAGGGCATAACGACGCCTGAAATCCGCCCATCACCACCGGCACGCCGCGCTTGCGGTATTCAGTAGCAATTTGATAGGCGCGTTTGGCGGTGTATGTCTCTACGCTGATCCCAACCACATCTGTCTGCTCATCAAAGGGGATGCGTTCCATACGATCGTCGTAAAACTTTACCTCTACATCGCGCGGCGTCAGGCCCGCGATGACAGCCGGAGGCAGAGGCTCCATTTGCCAGAGTCGGATATAGGGCTGGCCGATGCGCCGACCGATGCAGGGATGGATGAGAGTCAGTCTCATGAGTCCGCCTTTTGTGTGGAATCTGTTGTCGGCGTGAGTTGAAGCGGGGCTTGTTGCCATACTCCTCGCGCTAATCCGATCCCACCAATGACAATCAATAATGCAAAGAGCATTGGGTTAGTTATCCGATGTGGTTCGTCCACTAAACTAAAAGAAAGTTCTTTCCCCACAATGAATAAAGACCATCCAATCCATAAAAGTGTAGCTGCCCACTTGGGGAGGTAACCACTGCTCCATATCGCGACATTGAAGATTGCCAGTCCCAGAAACAGCAAGTAACCACCCACTGTGAAAACAACAGCCAAAGGTTGCATGAGTGCGGCGTAATAGACATGGAAACCAGTTTCGTCGCCCTGGAAGGAATACAACTGCCCCGCGGCAGGCAAAACAACAGCATTGATTCCGAAGATGGGAAGGAACAATCCAGCGCCAATAATGATGGAAATCATCGCCCAAAATGCCAGCCGATTGTCACTCGAGGTCGAGAGGAGTTTGTAGGTTGAAATCGCTGCACAAGAAAGCAAAATCAGAATTGGCAGAAAAAGCATATTTGAGACAGCGAGGGCAGGCGAGCTCATATACGTAAATCCTGGCGTGGTGTAGTAAAAATCGACCCAAATGGTTGATGGACGCAGAATTTCAGCGACGAGAAATAGCAATGAGGAAATGCCCAAAGCGATTGCGCCGAGACGTATGCGATTGACGTTTAGCGCGGCAATAGCAGGATATAACGCAATAACTGTTTGATATGCTTCTATTGCTTCTTCCCAGCGTTCTTCTTTTGTGCACTCTTCTGCCAATGCCTGGTTGATCTCTATACTATTGGGTTGATGGAGTGCCATAACTTCTAGTTGTTCAAGTCTGGACAACGATTTCATTTGCTAATCCCCAATTACTTGAATTAAATCTTGGGATTGTGATGTTTTTTTCTGCGGCTCCAACTGACCGATGATCCAGTCGCAGTTATAAAAATCCTGCAGATGATGGGAATAGAAACGGTATCCCATATTGGCCACCCACCACACTGGCGTCTGGATGCGCGACTTGAGATAACGCTTAGCCATGGAAGTGTAGGAGTAGGTGTGCTTCCATGCCTTTTCGTGACCCGCATAAAGTTGCTGTGGAGTCATCAGGCTGGGTTGGAATACAACATGCTGGGCGTCATACAATTCCCAATTTTTGGTGAGGATGCGACCTTCGGCTTCGAGTCTTTTGTATAAGCCTGTATTCGGAAATGGTGTGACGATGGCATAGCGCGGCAGGTCGATACCTGCATCGATCGCAAATTGGGATGTCTTCATGAAGACATCCGGTGTGTCATTATCCATTCCGAAGGTGAAACATGCCATAAGCGTGATGCCATATTGATGCAGGAGTGCAACGAGATCATGATATTGCGAAGGAGAGTTAAATCCCTTTTTGGACATTTTGAGGTTTTCAGGAGTAATGGATTCAAATCCCATTAACAAGCCAGTGCAGCCACTGCGCGCGGCGAGCTCCAGCAGAGGCTTATCCCGTCCTAATAATGTGGTGGAAAGACCAAACCAATTAAGTTTCAATGGGATGAGCGCTTCGAATAATTCTGCAGCATATTTTTTATCAGCAATCAGATTCAAATCAATGAAAATGATCTTTCGTGCCCAATGTTGTTTGATATCTGCCACCACCTCTTCCACAGGTTTGAGGTATGGTTTGAGTCCCCAGGCGGTTGGCACCACGCAGAAGTCACAACTGTGGACACAGGCACGCGTCGCTTCGAAAACGTGTGTGGTCAGAAAGCGATGCGCTTTCATCAACTCGCGGCGCGGAAAAGGTCGATCCGCAAGACTCAGGTTCGGGCTTTGTGTGTAACGGGGTTTCATCCGTCCCGTGGCAAAATCGCTCAGGAGTTCGGGCCAGGTATCTTCTGCATAACCCACAACGATCGAATCCGCATGGGGCTGGGCATCCTCAGGGATGAGCGTAATATGCGGACCTCCTAATACGACCGGTATGCCGCGTCCGCGATAATGATCCGCTAATTCATATGCACGTTTGGATGAACCTGTGATGACAGTCATACCGATCAAGTCCGCGGCGAGGTTGAGATCTACATCCTCAATGCCTTCGTCGATGATCTCCACGTCCATGTTGAGTTCAGGAGGAATATAAGCCGCCAGTGTGGTCAGCGTGAGAGGTGCGTAGCGGAGGTTCTGTTTAAATATTCCGCCACGATGACGATAGAGTGGGCCTTTCGGAGAAATTAGAACAAGTTTCATTGCAGTGTCTCCTTTTCCCGTAATGAGAATGACCAATCTACAGGCTGCGATATTGCGATAACTTTTCATCCCCATTAACTAATTTATCTAACCCATAATACTCGAACTCGTTCCTCTATATGCAGAAGGTACCGATCCATCCTCAAAAAATTGAGCATGGATCGGTACCTTCAAGAAATTTAACTTTCAAAGTTCACGCGGTGTTAAAGCGAACAGCGCGGACCAGCAACATAGCGTGCCAACGACCCGCTCGCCTTACGGATAGGGTGCCCTCACTACAATGCTGACTCCCAGGGTGGACCCGAACACAGTTCCTGATTGATCTGCAAATCGCCAGTAACTGGTATAAGTTCCGGGAGCCCTCGGTGCACGTAACGTTAAGGTCAATTGCGTCCACTTGCCGGGTTCTATTACCTTGCCAAGACTGACTGGATCCCGACCACCCACATCGTCTCCGCTAATATGAACCAGATGGTATCGATAAACCCAGTCGCAGGTTCCAGTATTTGCAACTTTCCAGGTTTTGGTAAACCGTTCTTCAGGCCCAAATATTGTGCCAGAAGGGACACTTACATCGCTGATCAACAACAAGTTATTGCAGCCAGACGCCAATGTGTTCGGGTTGGGCGTTAAGGTATTGCCTGTCGGCGTAGCAGCAACGAGTGTCACAGCCGGGGCAACTAAAATGAACTGTGTAGCTGAAGCCGTAGGTGATAGCAAAGAAAGCGGCGTTACGGTGGTGGTAGGTGTGACCGTCGGCGTTACAGTAGCAGGCGGCACCATGGCTGTTTGGGTCTGAAATATAGAAGCGGCAAAAGTCCCCACGCCAGCCGTTAGAATGGCGTTCATATCTGGCGTCGGTTGGCCAGGCTCCTGAGGCCCACAGGATGAGAGCAGAACTCCAGTGACTAACAACAGGATCAACGTTCGTCGAACAATGTACATTTTTTTACCTCAAATCGATTTTGTTTTACCGCTTTTCTCATAGATCACCAGACTTTTCTGACCCATTGGCCAGCCAAATTCGAACTCATGCTTTAACGATTTATGCGGTACTTCATAAACTTCCCTGAACTGCAAGACAGTCAGGCCTAAATACGAACACAACCTTTTCATGACAATATTATATTCATAAAACGCGGGTTGAGTTCTAATTCTAAGCTAATTTTATACTACCACGAACCTACAATTAGCCTACGAAAGCGATTTTCCAGCGTAATTCATCTGAATATTGTACCCTTGAACCGACAAATCGACTTCCAGCAACCAGTGACCGAAATGGTCAGACTATTAGATTGACCATCTCCCAGACGATAATCACGAATATAATCTTCCCCGTCATGCTCATAAAATTATTTCGGCAAAATGATATTCCGGTCAAATATCGCTCAAACTTTCTGCATTTCTATCTCGACATTGCCTGGTTTGGTGTACTCAGCGGCTCTGCAGTCAACTTCCTGAACATCTATGCGGCACGCGTTGGGGCCACCGGTTTTCAGATTGGGCTGATCGGAGCAATGTCTGCCGTCGTCAATCTCTTTCTGGCGATCCCGGCCGGTCATTGGCTTCAAACACAACATACCGGCAAAGCCATCTTTTGGACATCCGTACTTTATCGCCTGGGCTTCCTGCCGTTCATTTTCCTACCCTGGCTCTTTGACGCACAAGGTCAGATCTGGGCGATCATTGCCATTACCTTTCTGATGGCGATCCCGCTCGCACCACTAGGCGTGGGATTTAATGTCCTATTCGCAGAGGCCGTCCCAAGTGAATATCGCGCCCATGTGGCAGGTATTCGCAACATCATGCTGGCGGTCACATTTATGATCACCTCCCTCATCAGCGGATATATTCTCAACAATATAACTTTTCCACTTGGATATCAGATCGTTTTTGCGATTGGAGCTTTCGGCGCGGCGATGAGCAGCCTGCACCTGTATTTTGTCAGGCCGCTTGAAAGATCCAATGCAGACGGAATAACGAATCAACCTCCGCCGACACCGGACTCCGCTAAAGTTTCGTTACCTCCCCCGCGACTCCACTCCGCCCTGCGCCTCGACATCTGGAAAACCCCTTTTAGCAGAGTATTATTGTGCCTGCTTGGGTTTCACCTTACGCAATATATTGCAATTCCAATTTTTCCGCTTTACTACGTCAATGAGCTCCACCTCAACGATGACCATATCGGAATTGGCACAGCTCTGTTCTATCTTACGGTTCTGATCAGTTCAACGCGGCTAAGAAATTTTGTACACAGAGTCGGCAACAAAAACGTGACGGCCTGGGGTGTGATCGGCCTGGCTGTGTATCCATTTCTGCTTTCCATGTCCAGCACCGTCTGGCATTTTTACGGCATCTCGCTGTTCGGTGGATTTGTCTTTGCATTGATCAATGGTGCCTACGCAAATTACCTGCTTGAACATATCCCCGCCAACGACCGCCCTCCGCATTTGGCATGGTACAACATCATACTTAACGCGGCTGTATTGCTTGGCTCACTTGGCGGCCCAGTTATAGCTGACCAGTTGGGGCTTTCCGGCTCTTTGATATTGTTCGCCATCCTGCGTCTGCTGGCGGGGCTGGCAATTCTGAAGTGGGGTTGACCCCACCTCAACAGAGTGAGCAGCCTCTTGTGCGACGAACATGCACGAAAGGTTGTGGTAATATCCCATGATGGCTGAGGACGTAAAAGTTTTAGCAACCAATCGCAAAGCGACTTTTGAATATTTCCTGCTCGAGAAGTTTGAGGCTGGGCTTGCATTGCAAGGGAGTGAGATCAAGTCCATTCGCGCGGGTCAGATCAGCATTCAGGAATCCTACGTGGATATCGAAAATGGTGAACAGGCCTGGCTGGTTGAGGCACATATCGCTCCTTATGCTCAAGCCAACCGTTTTAATCATGAACCAAGGCGCAGGCGTCGCTTGTTGTTGCACAAAAAGCAGATCCGCGAACTATGGAACAATATCCGAATCAAAGGTATGACGGTGGTTCCCACGCGCGTTTATCTAAAGAATGGCCGCGCCAAGATCGAGATCGCGCTGGCAAAAGGCAAGAAGGCCTACGATAAGCGCGAAACGATCGCGAAACGCGACGCGGCTCGCAGCGCGGAACGTGAGACCAGAGTTCGATAGTTATAGAGTTTGATAGTTTCCAGTCAAAGCTCAATCGAGAATGATCGGGATAACCATCAAACCGCAAAACCATCCTACCAAAGATTATGAATCCTTCAACCATTGGCGGAATCAACAAGCTCTCTGAAGACGAAAAACGCGCCATTTATGCGCGTTATATTCCCAATGAATTGATTGAACGTTTTCATTTATCTGATCTAGCCAATGATCGTGATCTGCTGCAATTCCGTTTTGCACCGGGTTCCAGTGACGCGGAAATGATGGTTTACCACCAAAAGGATTTTCCCGACCCGGTCCTGTATGCACATCTTGCAGATACCATGAATGGGCAGATCCATGTTTTGCTCTACATATTAAATGATCCCAACTCGCCAAGATTCAACGTGGATAGGATGCCCGATGGAAGCCGTACACAATTTGGTATTCGCATCAGGAATCTCGACGCAGAGAAAGCCGCGCTGCTGGCAGGGCTTTCCCCAGGGCAGATAAGACAGGGATTGCGAGCACTGCGGAGCGCTATGGGGACATTTGAGAACTTCATCTCCAGCCTGGGGCATGACATGTATTACATTGAACCGTTGTATTATCACAATGCGATCATCTTTGAGCGCTATGGATTTGCCTATCAGCTGGGAAGACGTCTGATGAACGAGATCCAGGCTGGTTTTGGAGAAGGAGGCAAGTTGAGTAAAAAGCTTGAAGATTCGAATCCGTTTCGATCATTCAAAGCAGCGAACAGTATCCGTTTGAGGTCGTGGGCCATCCACGATGGAATTTTGGGGATGCCCTATACAAATGTCACCATGTATAAACGAGTAGGCGTATCAGCAAACATAAACACAGCAACAGGTTGTCAGTGGTAGTTGGGGGACAAACATTACCGTGGTCTTGTTCGTAGCGGGGCAGGACTTGCGCGAAGCGTGCGACCTTCGGGTTACACCGTGCCGCACCGGTTACGCTGCGGTGTGAGTCCTATTACCACAATATTTTGCAAAAAGCTTTTGTTTTTACAAGGTTTTCGAGTCTGTGGTGCAAACAGACCCGAAGAACAATGATTGACGAAGATGAGTGTATCAAATCAATAATTAGTCGTTAATTCAATTTTATGAAATGTGATTGTTTATGAATTCTAAATTGGTTGCAGTCAAAACATCAATATAGCACGAAGCCATATCTTCTGCGTTTTGCCTTGTTGAACGAATTGTGCTCATTTCATTCTAAAGAGAATTTCACCCGCCTTTGGGACGTAAAGCACGCCTTCCTCTTCACGGGCTTTCCATTCATCCATATTTATTTTCGATGGATCAAGGTAACCGAGATTGAGTCGTGCGCAATCTTCAGCAGATATTTTACTTGCAAGCGTCACATGCACATTCGGCTTTTCGATTCCGTTTTCCATCACGCCCGAACCGCGCAAATGCGTGCTATGTGCCAGCACACCAAGAGGAATATTTTTGAAGCGCTCCCAATCATTCAAAAAATACGACAGGATGTGATATCCGACTTCATAAATATATTTTCCATGTATGTGGCTGACCACATCCAAATGCGGCGCGTAGATAACGACTTCACCGCCAAGCGCAACGGCGGGTTCGAGTTTATACATTGCCTTCGCGCCCGTCCACAATTCGTCATACATTGGAGGCGCGCAGGATAAGACTCGCTGAAACGGTTTCTCACACCAGCGAATGTGACGCTGTGCCGACAGATCAGCCGCTTCACTCCAAGCCGATAGATGGTCGCCGATAAACAAGCCACTCAGCTCGTGACCCTCCACCACCAACGCAATCAACGTGATCGGAGTCTGCAATCGTTCCGCCGCCGCATGAATCATCGCGCGGACGGGTGTATTTTTGATTCCAATTGTGCCAACTACGCCCGCGAGCGCGCCGAGCCAGTGTGTGGCATTAATCATGTCCGCGCCAGAGATGCCAGGGAAAAGATACTTTGCCCCGCCTGAAAATCCGACCACTTCGTGCGGGAAAGTTGGACCCAGAATGAGGATATGATCATATTCGAGCACAGCCTGGTTGATGCGGATATTAACTTCATTGGGCAAAGATGAATGCCAATTCCTCCCAGCGATTTGTTTGATCTCGTCCTGCTTGATCATGCCGAGCGATGTCAATGCTGATGGAGTATCCCACTCGTGATTGAGCAAACCGACATGTTTGAATGTGGTGTTTCGTTCTTCAGCGGTGATTCCAACCAGTTTGTTGAGGCTCTCTTCACTCAACGGTGGATGAGTCCCAAGCGCCACCATGAAGTCGAGTTGTTTTGTATCGCACAAAATATCAACGAGTGAACGAAACAAAAATCGTAATGGCAGTGAACGCGTATGGTCGGGAATTAAGATCAGTACGCGTAGAGTCTGAAATTTGCCATCGAGTCCCTTGTGCAGGGTTTCGATGATTTGATCGTTTGTGAGAAGCTGAGTAGCAGGAGATATTGCTTGTGAATAAATCATGATATTTTCCTGTAAGATTGCGCTCTATGGTCTGCATTATGCGTTCACCATTCCTAAAATCCTAACTTATTCAAATATGCACGATTCCTTTCCGCACTTTCTTTCGGCGACCCCATTCCGGGGAGAACATCCTGCTCCACGACACCCCAGCCATCATATCCGGTTTTTTCCAGTTCCCTGAGAACGGCGGGGAAATCCACATTGCCTTTTCCCAATTCACAGAAAATACCATTCCGCACACATGAGAAATAATCCCATTTATTTTGACGAGCCTGCGCGGCAACATTCGGGTCATGATCTTTTAGATGAAAATGCCATATCCGACTGGCATGTTTACGAATGCCATCAAGAGCATCCCCACCACCGAAGCTGTAGTGACCGGTGTCGAAGCACAACCCAACCAGGGTCGGGTCGGTAAGCGCGAGAAGTCTTTCCACTTCATCAGGGGTTTCCACGAATCCCGCGCAGTGGTGGTGAAACACACACCGGACGCCCGTTGCCTCCCGCACCGCCAGGGCAACAGATTCCACCCCAGCCGCAAACACACTCCACTGCTTATCGCTAAGACCATGTTCAGGAAGGATGCGCCCAGCATTTTGGGTGCGAATAGGGTTCTTGCCGTTATCGTCAGCCAGGACAATGAATGGAGCTGTGCTCACTTCTGCAAGCAGTGTTGCAGTGCGAACAGCTATTTCAGCGCCAGTGGCGTGGGCAGCAGGATTGGAAAAATCCACTGACACAAATGCACCGAGCATCTCCAGATTGCGCGCCCGGATTTCTTTCTTCAGCTGTGTGGACTCTGTTGGCATAAACCCCCAATCCCCCAACTCGGTGCCGTCGTACCCTGCGGCCCGCATTTCATCAAGCACCTGAGCGTATCCTGCGACTTCTCCTTGCAGATCGAATTCAAGAACTCCCCATGAGCACGGCGCGTTAGCAATTTTGATCATGGCATATTCCTTGAGGCACACTGTTGGTTTCACTCATGTCACATTTCTCAACAGGTTCACTGACCTTTCCACACCGACAAGTGGTGGCAGGCTGTTATCTTCATGCTCGATACTCAATACATCGTCATATCCATTTTGACGTAGCTGAGTAACGAAATCGCTCCACCATAGTTCCGAATGACCATATCCAAGCGTCACATAATTCCAGGAGCGATCCCCCACCCGGTCATTGGTCTTAGTCTCCAAACGGGTATTTATTTCAGTATTATGAGGATCAAGGCGGGTGTCCTTTGCATGGACATGATAGATGACCCCACGCAAATAACGGATAGCCCGCAGTGGATCACCCCCCATCCACAGCGCATGGCTGGGATCAAAGTTGACTCCCACAAGCTCACCCACCACATCTCGCAGTCTCAACATCGTTTCTGTGTTGTAGACCAGTTGAGTAGCATGTTGTTCCACACAAATCTTCTCAATCCCATTCTCCCTTGCATGGTTCGCCAGGTCACGCCAGTAGGGTATCGCCACATCCTCCCACTGGTAGCGCAAAATTTCATGCACTTCGGGCGGCCATGCAGTGATAATCCAGTTTGGGTACTGGTCACCAGGGCCACCCGGTAAACCGGACATCATCACTACGCGATGAACATCCATCAATTTGGCCAGCCGCATCGTATTGCGAACAACTTGATCATGATCTTTCCCTCGCTCTCCGGGCGCTAACTGGTTCCCAGAGCAGTTGAGCGCACTGATCTCCAAACCATGCGCGCGGATTTTCGCCATGAAATTGGCGCGTTCCATTTCGCTCCCCAGCAGGTCATCCAGTTTTAAGTGGGGAGCGGATGACCAACCGCCGCACCCAAATTCGATGGTCTCTATCCCTAAATTGGCGGCGGTCTCCAGCAATTCATCCAAAGGGAGATGCCCAAGACTATCTGTTACTAAACCTATTTTCATTTTGTCTCTTTATTCATCAATGTTAAGATGTGATGGCAGTTACCTGGAATCTACTTCAGTATTAAACTGGCTCACCTGCACCCAACGGCGCTCCTGGCAGGACAGGTCTATGGCATCAATTACTTTGTTAACTCCGTAAGCAAAGCGTACATCGGGCTGAACCAGCTGACCTGTGGCAACGGCTGCAATCATGTCATGTGCCTCAATCGTCTTTTGATCGTTGTAGCCCAAACCGATACCGGCCAGCCCGAAGAAAGCCCCGTATCCACCATGTTCCGGGCCGATGTACACCGTTTTATATCCTTTTTCACGGTCCGGGTCGCTGTGACGATACAATTTGAGCTCGTTCATACGCTCCTGGGTATAGAACAGACTGCCTTTCGTTCCCTGAATTTCATAACCCAACCCAAGCTTACGCCCCATACCCACACGACTGGTACCGATCGAACCAATGGCGCCATTCTCAAATCGGATGAGGCACTCCGTGATGTCCTCATTCTCGACCGTCCGCATCCCACCATCGCGCTGAGCGGTCGCTGCATATCCAGAGCCGCTGACCGGAACAACCCGCTCTTTGATCCGGGTGGCATTCATCCCGCACACTTCAGTAATATCACCGACCAGAAAATTTGCGAGGCTGATGGTATGTGAGCCAAGATCTCCCAGCGCGCCGGTACCCGCGAATTTTCGATCCTGACGCCAGCTAAAGGGGACCTCCGGGTTGGCCAGAAAATCCTGATCGAAGGCACCCCGGAAGAGGGTAATCTCGCCCAGTTCACCTTCTGCGATGAGCTGTTGGGCAAACGCCTGTGCCGGGTTTTTGAGGTAGTTGAAGCCCACAATGCTGGTAACGCCTGATTTTTCCACCGCCGCGACAATACGCGCGGCATCAGCTGATGTATTTGCCAGCGGTTTTTCACAGTAAACATGTTTCCCCGCTTCTGCCGCGGCAATCGCCATCTCGGTATGAAGGTGATTGGGGGTCGTGATATCCACGATGTCCACGTTGGGGTCTTCGATAATTTCCCGCCAATCCGTTGTCCAACGGGCAAATCCAAAGTTCTCGGCCCAGGCTTTTAGCGCATCCGCGTCAACATCCGCGACAACCTCCAGTTTGGGTCGGGCTGGTTCATTGCCAAAAACCAGTGGGACATTGTTAAAGGCTGTAGCATGGGCTTTGCCCATCCCCCCGGTTCCGATCAAGCCTATTCTCACTTCTTTCATCGTTTACCTCATCTGAAATACGTATGTGTTATCGGTCATATGTGATCAGGACTATCGCAACTCACTGATCACTGTTCAGGTTGCCAGTAGGTGATCTTCACCGGCATGTTTGTTTGTAATGATTCAATTGCTGCTTCCGCAATCATTTGGGCCTTTAAGCCATCCATCAAATTGGGGTACTCCGTTTCTTCACCTTCCAGGACTTTGATGAACGCATCCAGTGCCTGATAAAAAGTTGGTTCCATGCGTTCAAACCAGCCAGGGTGCATGCCATCGGAAATCACTGATTCGCCCTTGTAAAATGTCACTTCACGACGAGGTTTGCGGCGAGAGAGAGCCATCCCCTTTGAGCCAAAAAGCTCAATCCGCTCATCATATCCATATTCTGTGCGGCGACTGCAATTAATGTGGCACATCGCCCCACCCGCAAACTTCAAAATGAGCATCGACGTATCCACGTCGCCTGCTTCACCAATGGCAGGGTCCACCAGAGCGGCGCCCGCCGCATACACCTCCACAGGATCTTCGTTGGCCAGCCAGCGCAGCATATCGAAGAAATGAATGGTTTGATCGCGATATTGCCCGCCAGAAACTTTAACATAGCTCAAAGCAGGCGGTTTGGGGTCACGAGCGGTGATGTGCATCATTTCCAGTTTGCCAATCTCGCCATTTTGCAGGGCCGAGCGAATCCCCAAGTGGTTGGGATCAAAGCGGCGGCTAAAGCCCACAAGAATCGGCAGGTTGGTTTGTTGGGCCTGCTGTACCACCTCTTTGACTCGATTAATATCCAGGTCAATCGGTTTTTCACAATAAATGGGTTTGCCGGCCTGAATTGCACCGCCTAATAAGTCGGCATGGGTGTTGGTGGAGGATGCTATCAACACTGCATCCACATCGGATGCCCAGATTTCCTCCGGGCTGGAGGCTACCTTCGCGCCCAGTTTCGCTGCCAATTCCTCTGCCGCAGCCGGATAGATATCATAGATATAGGTCAGTTCAGCTCTGGGATGTTTGGCAATATTTGCCCCGTGAATTTTGCCAATAAATCCAGCACCAAATTGTGCAAACTTGATCATTCCTTATCTCCTTTGCGTTTTGGGTTGGTCAAACTTATTCTGGCGAGGGTATCGGTTGGGGACCAGCGCCTTGTACGGATTGATCGAAATCCACGATTGAGCCTGTCATCATGCCTGACTCTTCAGAGGCAATGAATGCAACCGCGCGAGCAACTTCCTCTGGTTTCAAGAGACGCCCAAATGGCATCTCCGCCTCTGCGTTTTTGAGCCAATCGTCCTCAGCACCATGATATTTGTGTTGAATGATATTTTCGCCAGGCGAATCCATCCAGCCTATGTTGAGCATGTTGATGCGGATGCGGTGGCGCATGATGGCATAAGCCACGTTCTTTGTGAAGGTCATCAATGCCCCTTTTGAAGTGGCATAAGGTGTGAGGAACGGGACACTGCCATGGGCCGATACACTACCGATATTGACAATGGATCCTTCTATATTTTCCCGGCGCATGATCTTGATCGATTCTTGAGTCAGGATGAAAGGTGCGCGAACATTGATGGCCATGATCCAATCCCACAATTCAGGCGAAGTATCCCAAATCGTTCCCCGGTCGGATACACCAGCGGCATTTATCAGAATATGGACTCTACCAAAATGCTGATGGGCTGCGGCAACAATGCGGCGGCAGTCCTCAACATCGGCCAGGTCAGCTTGCACAAAGTGAACCGGGCAAGAATCGGAATTAATATCGTCAGCGACAGCCTGACCACGTTCTACATTCCGCCCACAAACGATAAGCCCCGCTGCCCCGCGTTCCACAAACAAGCGCGCAATCGCCTCACCCAGTCCCTGTGTACTGCCTGTTACGATTGCATATTTGCTGGATAAAGATGATTTGTCTGACACAAGAATCTCCCATTAAATGCTCACCGAGAAAGTAGCGCTCGAATCTTTACTGATTGATTTGTTTTCTTTATTCTTAAGGATTTAGCGATTCTTACGCTCATCTATAATCACAGCCACGACGATAATAGACCCTTTGATAATGGTCTGCCAGTAGGCGGACACGTTTAGAAGATCAAGACCGTTGTTGAGGACGCCAATGATCAAAGCGCCGATGATCGTTCCCCAAATGGTGCCAATACCACCAGATAGACTTGTGCCACCGATGACTGCGGAAGCGATAGCATCCAGTTCATAACCAACAGCGAGCCCGGCTTGTCCAGAACCTATTCGCGAGGAAAGCACCAAACCTGCCAGGCCCGAGAGCAAGCCAGCAATCGTATACACGCCAATTTTGATTCGGCCTACATTCAAGCCAGAGATGAGCGCGGCTTGCTCGTTCCCCCCGATGGCATAAATATGCCTGCCGAAGCGTGTAGTGTTGAGCATGACCTGCGCGCCAATTGCCACCACTGCGAGAATAATAACCGGAATAGGAATCCCCAGAGGAGGCTGGCCGGGAATAGGAATAACTTTCAAGATCTCACCCTGGCCTATGAAGTTATACGTATCCGTCAGCCCACTCACGGGCCGATTGGAGTAGATTAGCGCAAAGCCGCGCGCGACTGTCATCATACCCAGCGTGGCAATAAAAGGCGGGATCTTAAACCGGGCAATGAGGCCGCCATTGATCGCTCCACACAATGCACCAATTGCCAGTGCGGCCACCATTGGGACGATCACTGGGACGACCAGGCC
Organism: Anaerolineales bacterium; assembly: GCA_045402985.1. Taxonomy (GTDB): domain Bacteria; phylum Chloroflexota; class Anaerolineae; order Anaerolineales; family Villigracilaceae; genus Defluviilinea. The sequence goes on along the minus strand of JAXIPJ010000176.1, from coordinate 5,301 downwards.
GGGGTATTTTGCATCGTGCCAATCTGACTGCTGAGCCAGGCTGGCAGCGAAGACAGCCGCCAGAGCCAATACGGAGCCAGATGACAGATCAATCCCTGTTGTAATGATGACCATCGTAACGCCGATGGCAATCAGGCCGACAACCGCAATCTGCCGTACAACATTAACCAAATTTCGGGGTTGTAGAAACGCATCTGTAAGAAATGTCATCCCCACAAACATTGCTATAAAAATCAACACGATTGCATACTTCCTGACGAATGCATTCAACCACACTCGGTTGAAACTATTATCCAATGCTTGTGGGGTCGTCGTACTTGCCATTGCTCATCTCCTTCTACGATATTGCCTCTAAACGGCCACGTTCTCTTGCTGCACCTCGGCATCCAGTCCATGGCCCGTAGCAGCCTGCATAATTGACTCCTGCGTAGCATCTTTACGTTCAAATATGCCGCCTACTCTGCCCTCATGCATCACCAGGATTCGGTCACTCATGCCCAGAATTTCCGGGAGTTCTGAAGAAATCATAATAATTGCTTTGCCGACCTGTGCCAATTTGCACATCAATTTATGAATTTCCGCCTTGGCGCCTACATCAATTCCCCGCGTGGGTTCATCTAGAATAAGGATGTCGGGCGCGGTCAGCAGCCACCGGGAAACTAACACCTTTTGCTGATTGCCTCCCGACAACAGCTTGATGAGCTGATGCATATTGGGACTTTTGATATCCAGCCGACTCTTCTCTTGCTTATAAGTTGCTTCGATAAGCCGCCTATCCAGAAATCCCCTTTTTTCATAATTGGGCAGGCTGGCGATCATCATATTGTCTCGCACAGGTAATACGCCCATAATACCTGTTAGCTTTCTATCTTCCGTCAGCAGTGCCATTCCGTTCTTAATTGCATCAGCAGGTGTGTTAATTTGAGCCTGCTTGTTCTTAATAATGATCTCTCCCGCATCCAATTTATGAATACCAAAGATCGCTTCAATCACCTCGGTTCGTCCCGCCCCCATCAAGCCAGCGATACCTAAAATTTCGCCACGGCGCAGGTCAAAGCTGACATCTTCCACAATGCCCGCGCGGGTCAGGTTGCGCACAGACAAAACAACTTCTCCGATGGGAGCAACCTCTTTCGGGAACATTTCGGAAAGTTCACGCCCTACCATCATGGTAATCAAATTGTACTTATTCGTTTGCGAGGCAGGGACCGTGGCAACATGCTTGCCATCTCTCAATACGGTAATATCATCCGCAATCTGGAAGACCTCGTCCATCTTGTGAGTGATGTAAATAATCGTGACGCCCTTTGCCTTGAGAGAGCGAATTATTCTGAAAAGATGCGCTACTTCGCGTTCGGTTATGGCGGAGGTTGGTTCATCCATGATAATCAAACTGGAGTCGTAGGAGATTGCCTTGGCAATTTCGACCATCTGGGTATTCGCAACGCTCAAGTCTTTCATCATACTCGTTGGATTAATATCAATCTCAAGCCGGTTGAGCAGTGCTTTGGTATCCGCATTCAACTTGCGCTTGTCAATCAAGCCAAACCTGCCCAGCGGCTCACGGCCGAGGAAGATATTCTCTGCCACGGTCATGTACGGGATCGGCGATAGCTCCTGGTGAATCATCGAGATACCCAGTTTTAGGGCCTGATGTGTGGTGTCGATCGTGACTGGCTGTCCCTGGAATGTGATTTGACCCGCGTCTGGAGTGTAGATACCATCGAGGATCTTCATCAGGGTCGACTTTCCAGCGCCATTTTCTCCCATCAGCGCATGGATTGTCCCTTTGTGGACGGTCAAATTTACGTCACTCAAGGCCTTGACCCCTGGAAATGATTTTGAGATGTTCTCCATTAGGAGAATATCATTCTCGCTCATGCTCTCTGCTCCTGCTCTTTGAGAGGATGTCAGGATGGTGGAGCACACCCACCATCCTGACATCTTACTGATTACTAGTTCATATAGTTTTTGTAATTTTCAGGCGTCACCAGCTCGAAGGGAACCCAGGTGATTTGATCAATTGTTTCGCCTTTTGCCAAAGCGATAGCAGCTTTGATGCCACCTTCCCCTTGTCCTTTCGCATTTTGGAAGACGGTAACATTCAGTCGGCCCTCGTCCATCTCTTGTAGAGCATCCGGAGAGGCATCCACGCCACCGACGAGAATATTGCCCAGTTGGCCCGCGGCTTCAATGGCCTGGAGGGCGCCGATCGCCATTTCGTCATTATTGGCAGCCACAGCGTCGATCTGGTCGCCAGAGGCAAGCCAGTTTTCCATCAAAGCCAGGCCCTGGTCGCGACTCCAGTTGCCCGTATCCTCTCTGATGATCTTAATATCAGGGAATTTGGCAAACACCTGTTTTTCCCCTTCGGTGCGCATCTGGGCAGCTTCCTGCGCCAGGTCCCCATTCATGATGACGACATTTCCCTGACCGCCTAGTTGTTCGGCAAGCCATTCCGCCTGCATAATGCCGGCCTGAATGGAGTCAGATCCAACGTAAGCCACCCCTTCAGGCAAGTTCGAAGGGATTCGGTTCACGTACACCAGGGGACTGCCTGCGTCCTGGGCAGCTTTCGTCATGGGATCGGCGGCATCTGTGTTGGCGGGGATGATGATGATAGCGTCTACCCCCTGGGCAACGAAGTTTTCCACCTGACCCAGCTGAGTGGCCACATCTTCCTTGGAGTCCACCGCGATTAACTCCACCCCTGGTTGGCTCGCGGCATATTCAGTCATCGCATCTCGCAGCGTTGTCAGCCACAGATCGTCGAACTTCATAGTGAGCCCAATTCTGATCGTTCCGTCACCGCCTGATGCCGCAGGCTCTGTGGCCGCAGGGGCACAAGCCGACACGATACCCATCAACATCACGATCAATAGCAACAGGTTTACTTTTTTGAACAACATGGATTCTTCTCCTTCATATTATCTTCTATCTTTTGATGTGATTTGTGACCATTAACCCTATTTGCATTAATTGGTTATCTCAAGCGGACCTCCTTAATCTACCGCTACGTGCGGCACTATGTAAATCAGCCACTTGCTCCACTCAAATCCAGTTCAAGATGGGAGTAAGATATTTAAGGCTGCATCCCAGGCTGTGACAGCCAGCTTGTTGGGGTTCCAATCCTCAATCTTCTGCGCGGAACAGTTCAATGGAGCAAGCTCCGTTAAACTGATAAGGGAGAGGCATTCCCAAAACACTCCTATTCCGTTAAAGAAAATATCTTTCTTTTTGCGCTGCCTGCTCATAATCTGCGCGGGCGGTTTTTACACTGTCAATTTCCGACACTTCGGCGATGGGGACATCCCACCAGCTCTCATAGCCGGGGACTCCGACATAGCGATCATTCTGCACATAGATGACTGTCGTGCGATCCATTCCTTTGGCAGTTTTCAAGGCCGCCAGGAATTCATCGTACGTTTCACATTGGATGACATGCGCCCCAAGGCTGCTGGCATTGGCGGCCAAATCAACGGGGAGGGTCTTCACCGATTCAGCAGTATCATCCGGCAGGCGATTATTCTCCGGGAAGACGTAACGAGTGCCAAAACCCTGACTGCCTAACGAGCGGCTCAACGCGCCAATACTCTTGTAGCCGTTATTGTCCATTAAAATAATTGTCAGTTTGTATCCTTCCTGAACTGAAGTAACGATATCGGCAGAGAGCATCAAATAGCTTCCATCGCCAACCAACACGTAAACTTCCCGCTCTGGATCGGCCATTTTGATTCCCAGGCCACCAGCAATTTCATATCCCATACAACTATAGCCATATTCGAGATGGTACTGTTTGGGATGGCGGCTGCGCCATAATTTGTGCAAATCACCGGGCAGGCTGCCCGCCGCGCAGACCATGACAGCGTCCAGATCGCCCGCATCATTAACCGCACCGATCAGTTCTCCCTGACTGAACAGCGGCTGGTTGCGAATGTCGTAGATCCGCTGGACTTCTGTTTCCCACTCATCATGTAAGGCTCTGGCTTTGGCTTCGTATTTGCCGTCTACACGATAATCGCCCAAAGCAATCAACAACTCTATCAACGTCGCCTGGGCGTCTCCAACCAGGGGCAGCGCGTTGTGTTTGTAAGCATCAAATTCAGCGAGATTGATATTGATAAATCGAACATCAGGGTTTTGGAAAGCGGTTTTGCTAGCAGTGGTGAAATCACTGTAGCGTGTGCCAATACCAATTATCAAATCCGCATCCTTGGCTAAACGGTTGGCAGCCAGGGTGCCCGTTGCCCCAACCGCGCCCATAGACAAGGGGTGGTCATACTGCAGACTCCCTTTGCCCGCCATCGTTTCGCTTTCCGGGATGCCAGTTTGCTCAATAAACTCACGCAGGGTTTCGGTGGCTTCGCTGTAAATGACTCCACCCCCGGCGATGATAAGAGGTCGTTTTGCCTCTCGTATCCATTTCAACGCCCGTCCGATGCTCGGTTGATCGGGTCGATTACGCGCGACATGCCATATCCGCTTTTCAAACAAAGCAGACGGGTAATCAAACGCTTCTACCTGTACATCCTGCGGCAGGGCGAGAGTTACAGTGCCTGTATTTGCCGGACTCGTTAACACCCGCATCGCCTCGGGCAGCGCTGTAATGATTTGATCAGGCCGATTGATGCGGTCCCAATAACGGCTTATCGGTTTAAAACAATCATTCACCGAAATGTCCTGGCTGTGTTCTGATTCCAACTGTTGCAGGACCGGTGCGACGTTACGTCGTGCGAAAATATCACCCGGTAAAAGCAAAACCGGCAGCCGGTTGATGGTCGCACCTGCTGCCGCAGTAATCATATTGGTGGCTCCCGGTCCAATGGAAGTGGTACAGACCAAGGTCTGCAAACGATTTTTCATTTTGGCATAGGCGGCAGCAGCATGTACCATCGCCTGCTCATTCCGCGTTTGGTAATATCGAAAATCAGGGTTTTGCTGGAGCGCCTGCCCGATGCCTGCCACATTCCCATGACCAAAAATCCCAAAACAACCCGCGAAAAACAATTGTTCTTTTCCATCCCGCTCCACGTATTGATTTTTCAGGAAGGCGATGATCGCCTGAGCCATCGTTAATCGTTTTGTATTCATTTTTTCCTTCAACAACTAAGAATGGAAGTATTTGTTTTCTATGTGAAATGGATGCCTGATGCTATTTCACGTCCGGGTTCGGGAGCATAAACTTTTCGCGGATGACACCAATGAGTTCATGATAGGAGGCGATAAAGCATCAGGCATCCATTTCACATAGAAAACAAATACTTCCATTCTTAGTTGTTGAAGGAAAAAATGAATACAAAA
>JAXIPJ010000388.1:0-6236 GCA_045402985.1 Anaerolineales bacterium | reverse complement strand
GGCTTAATAAGAACCTGCATTCATAATAATATACGCATCAGCGGACAATTTGCATCCATATTGAGTAGGGGCATTATACTTGAACATAATTGTTCAGTTACAGATGTTATCGACTATTAAATAAGGAAAGGATTGGTGGATGCATGACCCAGATCCTCTACGGCGATAGAGTTGGCAAACAAGGCAAAATACGTGTGGGATGTTCCGCCATCATTTTTAATGATGAAGGCAGTTTCTTGCTCACCCGCCGTTCGGATAACGGTCAATGGTGCCTGCCAAGCGGTGGACTCGAACCCGGCGAATCAGTGGAAGAGACGTGCATGCGTGAAGTGTTTGAGGAAACCGGGCTGCATGTGCGCATCAAACGTCTGGTTGGAATTTACAGCAACCACAACCAACTGGTGATTTATTCTGAAAGCGATAAATTCCAGATCGTGGCAATCCACTTCGAAACCGAGATCACAGGTGGTGTGTTGGGCTTGAGTGATGAAACCACGGACTTTGGCTTTTTCTCACTCGACGAAACCGAAGAGATCGATTTGATCCAGAGTCACAGGGAGCGCGTTCTCGATTCGGTAACAAAGCAAACGAAGACGATTGTAAAGTGAGGCGTAAAACTCATGGTTGCAGTGTTGCCTCCAGAACAATCAACGGCGGTTCTTCCGGATGAGTTCGTCACTACTGAAATTGGTGGGTGTTTTATGTGCAAATCCATTCATCGGAGGCAACATGCACAAGAAAATTTCTGAAACGCTCAGGAAATATGCAAACGGCTGGCTGGTATTGATCTTCTTTGCCGGGGAGGTCTTCTTTAATGCGGTGATTCTGCCGAACCAGCAAGCCAAAATGGAAGCAAGCTCCGGTGGCACAGGGCCGATTGACCTTCAGCTTTTCTACACACCTGAGAAAGTATATTCGATGGTCGAGTCATATGGAGAGGCGGGTCGGGCATCCTACCGCGCCTTTGAACTCACAGGCGATATTATTTACCCGATCGTGTATACGCTGTTCTTTAGTCTGTTCATAACCTGGCTATTCGAAAGAGGCTTTCCACCCAATAGCAACATGCAGGCTTTGAATGTTGTACCTCTAGGCGGATGGCTATTTGATTTGGTCGAAAATCTGGGCATTGTAACGATGCTTTCTGTTTTCCCATCTACGCCGGACGCGCTGGCCTGGGTCACCGCCATTGCAACATTGATCAAGTGGTTGTTCGCCGCCGCGACCATTGTTTTGATTCTCGTCGGGTTGGTGAAGGCAACGATGAACGGATTCAAGAAACAGGTCTGATCAAGCGCATGATCACAGCCAACAAGTAGGCAGTAGTGATCAGTCAGTAAGACACCCCTCCAGAGGGATGTGAGCACATCGAAATCTCTTTACAATCCACAACTGAAAATCCAGACAGGCATTAAGTACCCACTACCAACGTGGGTACTTAATTTATTTTTGGTAGTGAATATCCGCAAAGGAGATTGAATCCATGGCACTCAGAATTGGCTCACGCATTGCAGTGATCGGTGCAGGTATCTCAGGAATTGCAGCCGCGAATGTCTTGAAGAAAAATGGATTCGAACCTGTTGTGTTTGAGAAAGGCAGCAAGGTCGGTGGCGTTTGGGCGGTGGCCTATCCAGATATTCATCTGCAAAATACGTACGCATCCTATCATCTATCTGATTATCCATGGCCATTCAAACCGGACCTGCATCCATCCGGCACACAGATCCTCAACTACCTCGAGCAAGCGGTCAAACATTTGAGGCTGGATGTGCGATTAGGCCATGAAGTCCTCGCACTTGAACAGAATACCGCTGGTTGGACGGTAAAGTACAAGAACGTGGATGGAGAGCATACAGAGGATTTCGCCTACGTAATGATCTCCGTCGGTCAATACACGGATGGTAAGTATAAGCCGCAGTTCCCGGGGCAGGAGCAGTTCGGAGGGACGATCATCACCGAACGCGAAGTCCGCTCGCTGGATATTTTCGACGACAAACGTGTCGCAGTGGTCGGCTTTGGCAAGAGCGCATTGGACATGTCCACATTTGCGGCAACCCGAGGCAGGGAGATGCATCACATCTTCCGCACGCCGCGCTGGACGTTTCCCGAATGGATTCTCGGCCTCCACTTCACACATATTTTGTTCAGCCGCTTCGGTACAGTAATGATGACAAGTTGGGCTCACCCAACCTCAGTAGAACGATTTCTGCATGGCCCGCTCAAGGCAGGTATCAATCAATTCTGGGATATGATCGCATCCGTTTTTAAATGGCAGATCAAAAAACTCGGGCGGAATAAAGATCGGGCTGCGCAGGATAGATTGCACGCCGTCATCCCAAAACACAAATTTGTGCCCGACCTGCGCTCGGCTGGCGCATTAGCACCCATGAGTTATTATCCACTTGTGGCAGATGGAAAGATACAACCACATCAGGCAGAGTTATCCGGTTTCACTCAGAATGGCATTCAACTAAATAATGAATGTGAGATAGCATGTGACCTGGTGGTGCTGAGCCTGGGTTCAGAGACGCCCAGCTTTCCGTTTCTCCCCGAAAAATATCGTCAACTTCTTGAAAGTGAAACTGATGGCCCGCAGTTATATCGTCACCTCATTCATCCGCGCATCCCGGGCATTGGCTTTGCTGGCTTTAATCACGGCTTCATGCACATCCCTTCGGTTGAGCTGGGTACGCTCTGGCTGTGCGCCTACTTGCGAAATGAGCTCAAGCTCCCCAGTCCGGAAGAGATGGAACGCAGCATCGAACGTATCCGCGCCTGGAAACGTGCCAACATTCAGTTCGAGCCGTCGCGCGGCGTGGCAGTTAGCACACGTTTCCAACAGTATATTGATATCCTTCTAAAAGACCTGGGTTTGTCCCCCTATCGCAAATTGCCAAATATCCCGGCAGAGATATTTGGCCGCTATGGTTCATCCGATTACAAGGGGATCGTTGAAGAATATAATCGCAAGCGCACTCGCCGCACCGAACCGCTTATCCCACTGGAAGTAGACACATAACAAGGTCTTATTCAATTTTCTTCCACCACACGCCCGTACATTCAGGCAGAATAGAACTACCATTCGCACGCACCTGATCGGCCAATTCCTCTCCGAAGAAGAAGTGTGCCAGCTCAACGGCTTCATCTAATGACTCGAAATGATAATCGGTGCGGATCCATTTATTTTGGAATCCCATTTCATCCAGCCATGGATAATAAGTCTCCAGGTGAGGCAATCGGATCGGAGACTCATTGCCCGTCCCCAGCGATTCGAACAGGATGATATGGCCGCCTGGCCTTAATATGCGTTTCATTTCCCCCAGCCATTTTTCCAACTCAGCGCGCAACGAATCAGGGTTCCACACAGCCAGGTAGGATACACTCCAGCCTGATAGCACCAAATCCACCGAATCATCAGGCAGCGGAACACTACGATGATCTGCCACTTCCACGTGCCAATTATTCAAGCCCAGGATCTTCAGCCGCGCGCGCGTCACGTCCAACATGTGATCAGAGATATCAAATGAACTGATCGACCCGGCATGCGGTGCAAGCATCACGGTAAGGCGCCCTGTGCCAGCCCCCAGATCCACTACGTCCAGACCTGCTACACTTATAATTTCATCCAGTGCGCGCGGAATATTTCCCTGGTGATCTTCACGGGATATCAATACCTCATAACGCTCAGCATCTGATTCATAGATCTTTCGCTGTTGGTCAGACATGACTATTTCTCCAAAAATAGTTCTCAAGTGTGGCGTCAAGCCATGTGTAATCTGGTAGATTTTAGGATATTCAAACCTATGCAAGAATTAATAAGCCATAACCCTGAAAACCGAATTGATTTTCTACACTCGCGCATCTTATTTGGTCATTATATACTATTGATCGCGCTCGGATTAAGTTCCTGCCGTTCCGCACCTACGCCCCGCGCGCTTACATCAACGGCACCGCAGCCAACGGCCACGGCAACATCAACATCCCAGCCACCAGCAGACCTTGCACAACTGATACCAGTCGGAGCAGTCCGTGCTTATCCCGGCCCTGAACATTACGCTGGAGATGTCCTAACCTTTGAGATCCGGACTGATAGCGAAGCTTCTGACTCCTCTGCGTCGGTGACTCTCCAACTCGACGACCATGAGTCCTTTGAATTTTCGGGAAACTGGTCGTTCAACACCCTGGTCTTGCCGCTGGCATTGGATACCCGTGAACTGATCGGCACACATACACTCAAAATATCAACTAGCAACGGGAACATTGACGAGTTGTACTCTTTCCAAGTGTTGCCAGAGAGTGAACGCCCGGCGCAGGAGGAGAACGCCAAATGGATGGCCAGCGAAATAACTTGTTGCATATTGCATTACGTTTCAGGGTCTGCCGCCGCGCGCGAGATTGAATCCATTGAGGAAAATTTCCGACAGGCAGCAGAGGATTTTTCAGATATTACCGGTGAAAAATTCGATGAACGCCTGGAAGTTTACATTCTGGACCGCATCTGGGGAAACGGTGGGTTTGGCGGAGATGGCCAGTTGGTGATCTCCTATACCGATCGATATTATGGTCCGACGATAGGCGCACAAGGTTTGCAGACTCTGGCACGCCATGAATTCACTCACGCAGCGGGTGTGGGCGCGTTTGGTGATGGCATCGACTTCAACTACGAAGGTTTGGCGGTTTACGTGGCGGGTGGTCACTATAAGCCCGAACCCCTGGCCCAACGCGGCGCCGCCTTATTTGAGCTCGGTTATTACGTACCAGTGGGTCAATCCCTGGAACAGCACGAATTAGCTTACTTGTATCCGGCGGCCATGCTCACTTACATCGTCGAGACTTATGGTGCGGATGCGCTATGGAAGTTTTTCGCTGCTGATGCAGATACATCGGATGGTCAACCTGCCACGCTGGAGTCCGCCATTCAATCCACCTTCGACCTCTCACTCACAGACTTCGACGCGGATTTCCGCGCCTGGTTGGAAAGTGGCGACCCCGGCGAACAACTTGACGATTTACGGCTGACCATTGAGCTTCAGGACTTGCGGCGTAAATATCAGGACATTTATGCTCCACCACCTTATTTTTTCCTCGGCAAAGCTTCAGAGACATTGGCCCACCCCGAATATGTACCAGTCGTATTGCGTGAGGCACATGCTCCGCCAAATGTTGCCATTGAACTCATCATTGCCAATGCACAACAAGCCATCATTGAAGGTGACTACTCAAAAGCGGAACAGTTGATCGATGCGTTGAAGGAGGTACTCTCAACACAAGAGTTTGAAAACCCGCTGGCAAAAGAATATATCGCCATTGCAATCACCCTGACGAATGAAGGCTACAATCTTGAAGCGCTGAACCTACAGGATAACAGGGCCCTGATTGAAGTGACACGAGACAGCACGGAATTGATCAGTTTGGTATTGCAAAGAAATAATGGAATCTGGCAGATCCTTCAGTGAAGGACAAAATCAAGAATAAAAGAGGCGCGATGATAACAAACCCCGAAAATCAATTTGACTTTTGGCTGGGTCAATGGGACGTGACCTGGGGCGAAGATGGAAAAGGTGAAAATCACATACTGCGCATTATGGATGACAAGATCATTCAGGAGAATTTTTCCGCGCCGGACCTGATCGGCATGAGCGTTTCATCCTACGACGCCGAACGGAAATTGTGGTGCCAGACATGGGTGGATAATAACGGTTCATATCTGGACTTCACAGGTAGATTTGAAAACGAAAAGATGATCCTCAGCCGCGATGCCATTGTCCGAGGGCGGGCCTGCAAACAACGCATGGTCTGGTTCAATATTGAGGCAAATCAATTCGACTGGAACTGGGAACGCTCCGACGATGGAGGTCAAAGCTGGCGCGCGCTGTGGCAGATCAAATACACGCGTAAATAATTATGTCAGTGCGAGTCTTCGAGAAGCAATCTCCGCTTGCACATGGGTAGATTGCTCACCTGCACTGCGTGCGGCGCAAGTGTCGTCGCATAGATCGCTCCTCGCACTGACATGGTTACAATTTATAATTAGCAACATGACACAGCTCTCCCCCTCCGCGCAAACGATCCAGGATCTTCTCAAATCTCTGGGTTATGATTTCACTGTGATCGAGCATACAGAATCCACGCGCACCGCGCAGGAAGCCGCCGACCGCGCGGGCTGTGAACTGGGTCAAATTGTGAAGTCAATGATCTTCATGGGACAACAAACTGGCAAGCCAATTCTCGTCCTC
>JAXIPJ010000265.1:0-5241 GCA_045402985.1 Anaerolineales bacterium | reverse complement strand
GCGAATTGCTGGATATGCGAGCAACGGAATCGCCGCGCGATTTCCTAAATCGGCACGCTGACAAAATCCATTATGTGGATACAAACACGGCTACCATTCTGGCAGATCTGGATACCCCTGAAGATTATTATTCAGCTCATTCATAATAGAATGTGAAAAAGTTACAACGAGCGTAATACCCTTCACAAACGCGTGTACAATTTACCCATGCCAACTTTGCATAATTGATATGTCAAAACGGCATATTTTTTTGGAAGTGACGAGTGAAATAAGTAGAATAAGAGTTAACAGTTGGATGCAGAATATATGAAGAACACCAAATTTCTAGTCAGCTTGACATTGGTTTTTGCGGTTTTGGTCGCGCAGGTCAGTGCAGTCTTTGCGGCACCTGCCGTTATTATTGGCACGGTGCAGAGCATCACGCTTGAAACCAATACCAACACCGCAGTGACTACTGTACTCGTCACAGTGATGGATAATGGCAAATCGCAGACCGTACGAATTACGCTCGAGTCTGCAATCACTCTGGGGATCATAATACTGGGCGCGGATGGGAACCCTGTTATCAATGAATTGATCCTGGGGCAGCCAGTTGAGATCGACCCAACTACCGTCATCACCGATGAACAGATGGATCAGCATCCTGTTGGAAGCGCCCTGGCTACATTCTTCTCAGATATTATTGATCTGGATTACGAAACCATAATGGTTGCACACACTGAAGGGACTGGCTTTGGCGTCATTGCCCAGGCATTGTGGCTCACCAGAAAGTTGGATGGGACTGCTGACATGTTCGTGGCGATCATTGACGCTAAGAGAACCAAAGACTTTAGTGCATTCGTTCTGGAAGACGGTACCATTCCACAGAACTGGGGACAATTCAAGAAGGTGATAATGGACGGCAAGAAGGGTAAGCCGGGCATTGTCATGGCCGATAAGGACAATCATGGGGCTGGCATTGGAAACGAGAATAGGAACGGTAAAGACAAAGAGAAGAATAAAGATGATAAGCAAAATAACGGCAGGGGTGACGATAGATAAATCATCATAATTAAATAAATGAATAAGGCAGGTGCTCGGCACCTGCCTTATTCATTTAAGATCATAATAATATGCAATTGTCTCGCGTCGCTTAAAGCCCATTGATTGATACAAGCGATTCGCCGCTACTCGTTGGGAATTTGATGTGAGCGACACGCCACTCGCCCTAGCCTCCCGAGCAAGCTCTATTGCACGCCGCATCAGTGCTTCGGCAATTCCGCGCCTGCGCATGCTTTCATCCACGACTACATCCTCGACGATGGACCGGATGCCGGTTGGCACGCGATAGATCGCCAAAGTGAGCATACCTACGATGAGGTTTTTTTCCTCAGGAACACGCGCGATCAAAAGTGTGGATGACTCGGAATTGACAAGGGCGGTCAATTCGTTCCGCGTGGGAGCCGTCTTGTGCGCTGAGAGTTGCGGAATCAGGCGCTGTAATGCATCCAGAAGTTCTTCTGTGACTTCTGAAACTTCTTCAATAACCATCAAAGTTCACGCGGATTTGATCGCGCCGATTTTTGGAAAAAAACTCAATAGCGCATAATAGACTAGATACAAAAATGAAACTGATATCACCCACTCCGGCACATCTGGATATTGGATCAATCCCCAGACTCCGATCGCACCAAAAAGATATGTGAGGGCGAGCGTCAGGCGGCGCAAGCGGTTATTACGAGTGGGATAAAGATATTTAACAGGGACAAACACAAGAATATTACAGGCGACCATAATGGCAAGATTGATCCAGGGGTTGAAACCCAGCAGCATCAAATACAGCACCAGGAAATTCCAAAGGGATGGAAAACCCTTGAAGAAAAACGACTCGTCGTCAGTTTTCGCATCCACCTGAGTGAACTGATATCCCGATGTCAACAGGATCGAGAACGCAACCGCCAACGAAAAACCAGCGGGCAACAGATGCGGCGCTTTGATCAAAATTAACGCCGCCACCACCACATAATTTAAATAGTCGATCATATTGTCGAGCAAAGCGCCATCAAGCTTCCTGGCATATTCCTTTACGTGGAACCAGCGCGCAAACATACCATCCACGCCATCCACGATCATGGCGACGATCATCCACCAAATCACCATGCGCCAATTTTCTTCAAATATGGCAAGTATTGTCAACAATCCCCACACCGCGCCAGTCCCTGTAAAAAGATGGACGCTCCAGGCAAGAGTTTTGCGAAGCCAGAGAGGAAGTTTTTCAAACACATCGCACCTCACAAAGGATATTAGGCGAATTATACCGCTGCACGGCAGATGTAAATGCAAAGGCGCACCTTGCGGTGCGCCTTTCAAATTTACTTTTTGAGCAGCCCAACCTTCATCCTCTCATTCTCAAAATCATCTTCGACTACGTGAGCAGCTTCGGGTGGACTTCCAAGCACAAGCTCAGACGTGAGCGTCTCAGCTGTGATGTAATCCCTGTGCGCCTCAATCGCGGACTTTAGGCCGGCCGAGGCCTCAACGAACAACTCGATCCTGTCAGCCACGTCCAGGCCCGCGCTCTTGCGTAGATCCTGCACACGGCGCACAAACTCGCGCGCCAGACCTTCCTCTACAAGTTCGGGCGTCAATTCTGTTACAAGCGCCGCAACGTAAGGCCCCTCTTCTGCAACCGCGAAGCCTTCCTTTGCCAGTGCCTTCACCTCAACTTCATCAGGCAGAACATCATAAGTTTCACCATCCGCCTGCACTTTTAGAGTGTTGCCTGCCAACAAAGTATGCGCGGCCTCTTCCGTATTCATGGCAAGGATGGCCTTTTGGATGGCGGGAAATTTATTGCCGTAGCGTTGCCCCAATTGCTTGGGCAACGGCTTGACCGTATGTGATATGGCCTCCGTACTTGAATCCAATAAACGAACGTGTTTGACATTCAGTTCATCCGTGAATAAGTCGGCGTAGGTTTCGACAGCCTTTCGTTCATAGGAATTACCGACCGAGAACGCAGCTTCTGCCAGCGGCTGTCGCACTTTGCGATTCGCCTTCTGCCGGGCAGAATGTCCCAGTGAGACAAGGCGCACCACTAATGCCATATCGCGGTTCAGAGATTCGTCTATCATCTCCGGCAGCACTTTGGGCCATTCAGCGAGGTGAACCGACTCAGGCGCGTCGCCATCCACCGAGCGGACAAGGTTTTGGTACAACTCGTCGGCCAGGAAAGGCATGGATGGAGCCAGCAACTTCGCGACGGTAACCAGAGCCGTGTAAAGGGTTGAGTAGGCGGCCTGTTTATCGGAATCCGATTCAGACTTCCAGAAGCGGCGGCGGGAACGTCGCAAATACCACGTCGAAAGTTTTTCCACAAATGCAGAGATCGGGCGCGTCGCGTTGGGTACATCATAATTCTCATAGGCCTTCGTCACGTCACGGACGAGCACATTGAGTTCAGAAAGCAGCCAGCGGTCCAGATCACCAGTGGCTATCGGTAAAGTTGAAACGGTGGGTTTATCGAGATTGGCGTAGGTCACGAAGAACGAATAGACGTTCCACAACGTGAGCGTGAAACTACGTATCACCTCACCCACCAATTCGGAAGAGAAGCGACGCTCCTGTCCAGGCGGGGTTGCCGTGTAGAGATACCAGCGGAAGGCATCCGCGCCATGCACAGCAAGTACATCCCATGGAGCAATGATATTGCCTAGGCTCTTGGACATTTTCTTGCCTTCACCGTCTAGAATCAAGCCAAGTGAAAGGACATTCTTGAACGAGATTTCATCGAAGAGCAAAGCGCTGATGGCATGCAGTGTATAGAACCAGCCGCGCGTTTGATCAACGGCTTCACAAATGTAATCCGCAGGGAATTGTGATTCGAACTTATCCTTGTTCTCAAACGGATAGTGCCACTGCGCCACAGGCATGGAACCCGAGTCAAACCACACGTCGATCAGATCTTTGACGCGTGTCATTTGCTTGCCACAATCAGGGCAAGCCCAATGGACATCATCCACATAGGGGCGATGCAGATCGAGTTCGCTTAAGTCGCGCCCGGCTTTTTCAGAAAGTTCTGCCACTGAACCAACGCACTCGCGATGGTCGCACTCTTCACACTCCCAAACGGGAAGCGGCGTGCCCCAATAGCGTTCACGCGAAAGCGACCAGTCAATGTTGTTGGCGAGCCAGTTCCCAAAGCGGCCTTCCTTGGTATGCTCAGGAACCCAATTGATCGTGTTGTTCAATTCCACCAAGCGGTCTCGATAAGCACTCGTGCGGATATACCACGAATCACGCGCGTAATACATCAAGGGTGTTTTACAACGCCAACAGAATGGATAGGCGTGTGTATATATTTCGCTGCGGAACAACAAGCCGCGCGCCTGTAAATCCTGAATGATAAGCGGGTCTGCATCTTTGATGTATTGCCCTCGCCATGGAGTTACTTCAGAGATGAATTTACCATCGGGCTGGACAGTCATCAAAACTGGCAGATCATATTGTTTTGCTACATCCATGTCTTCTGCACCGAAGGCCGGGGCAATATGAACTAAACCCGTTCCATCTTCGGTCGTGACATAGTCGGCAAGCGCGACATAATGTGCTGTCTTCGCAGGCGGAAGAAAGGTGAAAAGCGGATGATACTTCACGCCTTTGAGTTTCCTGCCTTTGAACGTTTCCAACACTTTTACTTCGCTGTCTTTGAAAACTTTCTCTAAGAGAGGTTTTGCAAGAACAAGCTTTTCCTTAGTTCCATCGTCCATCGTATTTTCAACTGTCACATAATCCACATCGGGATGCGCGGCTACAGCCACATTCCCCGGCAAAGTCCATGGAGTCGTCGTCCAGATCAATAGGGATGTATCAGGTTTGTCTACAAGAGGCAGGCGCACAAATACAGACGGATCATCTGTTTCTTGAATCGCGTCGGGATAATGAACCTCATGGTCCGAAAGAGGCGTTCCACAGCGGGGGCAATACGGCACGACCTTATATCCCTTGAAGAGCAGATCTTTATCCCAGAAGTTTTTCAGAATCCACCAGACCGACTCGATATAGTCGTTGGTATAGGTCACATACGCATCTTCCAGATCGACCCAGAACGCTATGCGGTCTGTGAGCTTCTCCCAATCCTGAATGTATGTGAAGACAGACTTGCGGCAAAGCTCGTTGAATTTATCTATGCCGTATTCTTCGATCTGATGCTTGCTGTTGAAACCGAGCTGCTTCTCAACTTCGATCTCGACCGGCAGACCA
>JAXIPJ010000397.1:0-3305 GCA_045402985.1 Anaerolineales bacterium | reverse complement strand
TATCCGTCGGTTTCAACTGGAATTTTTCGGGCTTTCGACCACGCATGGCTCATCTCCCATTTTCAGCAGATGACCAACCCTACCACGTTCGGCCAGACCCAACAAGGAATTTCGTGCATTATTTATCCAACAAACCACTAGCAATGATGTTTTGGCTTTTGCTTTAGACTCATTTGGCATGACAAAAATCACAGAACTCGAAGAATATACACTAAACGGAGTTGCTGGATTAAAAGTTGAAGTTAGAACCGACGGATTCTTTGATGGCGCCACTGGCGAAGTAATCATTCTGACTCCCGATGAAAACAGATATTTCACGGCTATCGCAATAGCTGGTGACAGCGGGATCGGCTGGGATCCAAAGGCTAAGATGTTGTTTAATGCTGTGCTCAGTAGCTTGACATTTTTTGAGCCCTCCAAATAAAGCTATTTTCTGATTTATTTCACAGGAGATTATTGAATGAAATATTTTGTTACCGGTGCAACAGGCTTCGTTGGCAATGTTTTGGCAAAACAACTGCGCGAAGCGGGGCATGAAGTACATGCTTCCGTGCGAAACCCCGAAAAGGCAAATGACCTGGCTGCATTGGGCGTGAAATTATTCAAGGGAGATGTCACCGATAAAGAGTCAATGCGGGCAGCCATGCAAGGCGTGGATGGTGTGTATCACGTAGCGGGTTGGTACAAGATTGGAGTAAAAGATAAGAGCGACGGGGAAAGAGTCAATATACAGGGTACACGCAATGTGTTGGAACTGATGCAGGAGTTAAAAATTCCCAAAGGCGTCTACACCAGTTCGCTTGTAGTTAATTCCGACACCAAGGGTGAAATGAAGGATGAGAGTTATCATTTTACCGGTCAACACCTGAGTGAATATGACCGCACGAAGGCAGTTGCCCATAAGGTAGCAAAGGAATTTATTGCAAAGGGACTTCCCCTGGTCATTGTGATGCCCGGCTTGATCTACGGACCTGGAGATACATCTGAGTTACGCACCAGCATCTTGGATTTCCTAAATCAAAAACTGCCCGTTCTCCCCACACAGACAACCTTTTGCTGGGCTCACGTGGATGACATCATACAGGGACATATATTGGCTATGGAAAAAGGGAGAATCAGTGAAAGTTATATTATTGCCGGGGAACCATACAAAATGACCGATGCCTTCCAGCTTGCCAGCCAGATTACAGGGAAACGCGCGCCTGGAGTCGTTTCACACAAAGTAATGAAGGCATTATCTGTAATCGTCAAGCCATTCGACAATTTCCTCCCTCCAACGTACACATCCGAAGGACTGCGCGAGATCGCAGGCCCCACCTATTTGGGCGATAACAGCAAGGCCAAACGCGAACTCGGATACTACCCGCGGCCCTTCAATGAAGGGTGGGGGAAAACCCTACGTCACGAGATGGACTTACTTGGTATAAAATAATCACAAAGATGCTATAATATTTTTATGTCAACGCCTGAAATTAATCAACCCACTTCTCAACTCGCTGCGGAAAAGATGCCTGCGCAGAGCGAACAAGATCAAAAGATGAAACGCATCCTGATCGGTGTGACCGTCGGCGCGGTCATATTATTGATCCTGCTCGGCGTGGCAATTTTTTTCCTGCTTCAACCGGGCACACCAACTGACAGGATCCGCGATGTATTTATCATTGTTGTAGCGCTGGAGTCATTGGTCATCGGCGTCGCGCTGGTCGTTTTGGTGCTACAGCTCGCCAGCCTGATCAACCTGTTGCAAAACGAAATCCGCCCCATCTTGCACGCCACCACTGAAACCGTTAACAATCTGCGCGGTACAGCGGAATTTTTGGGCGAGAATGTCGTCGAACCAGTCATCAAACTTAATGGCTACCTGGCTGGTTTGTATCGTATGTTAGAATTAATGGGCGTTAAGAAGAAGTAGAAGAATCCAGAAAACAGCGCTCGGCGGCCCCTGCCACCGAGGACAGCAGCTGGAATAATTCAAGATAAATAACCAAAGGAGGTTACTATGTCTGATCGTGATGAATTTGGGGCCTTTCTGGTAGGCTTTATTGTTGGTGGGCTTACCGGAGCTGTTGTTTCTTTGCTGTTCGCTCCTCAATCGGGAGAGGAAACACGCGCGTTGATCAAGGATAAATCCATTGAACTGCGCGACAAAGCGCAAGTCTCGGCTGAGGAAGCAATTGCCCGTGCTGAGGCCGCTGCTGCTGAAGCCCGTGCGCGCGCAGATGATCTTGCCCGGCAGCTCCGTGAGCGCAGCAAGGAAGTCTATTCGGATGTTCGCGACCGCAGCCAGGCCGCCATCGAAGATGTGCGTGAGCGCGGTAAAAGCGTCGTGGAAAATGTTCGCAGTAAAGTAGTAAAGAAAGAAGACAGCGAAACTGCCGCTGGATAAGGCAAATTTTCGACAAGGCAAGGGTTTGGCCTCTGGTCAAACCCTTGTTTTTTTGTAAGAACGACTAGAGTCGTTACTACGGCTTATTATGAAACAGTTCCTGCGGCTTTTCTTTCGGCTGCTCTATCACCAACTCGCTTTCGTTTACGATCTCGTCGCGGCGAGCGTTTCCTTTAATCGCTGGAAAGACTGGGTGATGAGCGTGATCCCGTTCATCGAGGGAAATCGGATTCTGGAAATTGGCCACGGACCCGGACACTTGCAACGCATCTTACTAGGCCAACAGTGGGTGGCCGTTGGAATAGACGAATCCAGGCAGATGGGTTATCTCGCCAAATGCAACACGGACGGCTCTGCCCGTCTCACACGCGGCCTCGCGCAACATCTACCCTTCCCAAACCAGGCATTCGACACGGTCATTTCGACGTTTCCCGCAGATTACATCAATGACCCGCTCACATTAGCAGAAGTGAAAAGATGCCTATTGAACGGAGGCAAGTTCATTATCCTGCCTGTGGCGTGGCCCAAGAATCCGTTTTTAGATTGGCTGTTTAGGGTCACAGGTGAGTCGCCATCGGAAGCATTGGAATTGGTGAAGTCCAAATTCAAGGAGCCGTTGGTGAAGGCAGGCTTTGAAACAGAAGCCCGTATGTTGGATGTAAAATCAAGTTTGTTGTTGATCTTGGTGGCTACAAAACCATCGCACTGATTTGCCTTTATGCTCCGAGCGCCGTCCCCGGTGCTCATTAACTCGCCAACATCTTCGCCGCCGGGGACGGCGGCTTGAGCGTATATATAAAAAAGGATATTTTATGTTCAATAAATTACGTGAACCCGTTAATAGCCTCACCCATTGGGCTGGGGCCGCGCTTGCGCTGGCAGGCCTGATTGCATTGCTGATCGTCGGTTGGGGAACACC
>JAXIPJ010000344.1:0-7361 GCA_045402985.1 Anaerolineales bacterium | reverse complement strand
CGCAGATGAATCTTTCGGCGCGCGCCTATCACCGCATCCTGAAACTGGCACGCACGATTGCAGATCTGGCGGGGAGTGAAGAAATCCAATCTGTGCATCTCGCAGAAGCGCTGCAATATCGTCCGAAATTGATGCTGGGGTGAGTGGAAAAATCTTTGAACCAATCTAATATCGATTAGGGTGATCATGCTCCAAGACATGCTAGTACCTGCACCCTGTTGTGCCACACATTCTGGCTAGTTTGCCAATGGTGGCCTTAAGAAGGCAGTACACAGAAAAAACCATGTTGACACACTAGTAAAACTACCGTATTATGTACGCAAGCGCTTATAGTAGTTTTACGTTCGCTTCAATCGTATAACGGAGAGCTAACGTCGATCCCCCAACAATTCGCTCATCCTGATATTCACTGTCGCCTGACGTCCACGTACAAAATCGAGGTGACCCAAATGCACAAGATTGCCCTTGCGCCAAAGGAGATTGTTAAGCGGCTTGCGGCACTTCTTGTTTTGCTTTGTGGACTTTTGGCGTCTGGTTGTGGTTTGATTTCTGCGCCGGAAGTCACTCCCACCAACGTGCCAAGGTCGGTTCCAACAGCCACGGGGACCACAATCGAGGTTCCAGCACTTGACGTAAATCAGGGGGATGTCAACTTAACCCACCTCAACTTCCTCGTCGAGGATATTGAGATCGCGGGCCAGCCGATGGCGATCATCCATATTTATAGTGAGTATCCGCGCTACGAGTGGGTGGATGCTTCTGGAGAAGGCATTGCGGCCATTGACGACGCCGCCCGGGCGGCTTTGGTTTACCTCACGGATTATGAATCCACAGGCGACACTACCTCCCTCGACAAGGCCCAAAGGCTGCTGAACTTCGTGTTATACATGCAGGCCGAGGATGGGCAGTTCTATAACTTCATTCTCGATCGGGCTGGCACCATCAACCAGACCGGGAATACCTCTTTCAAAAGTTCCGGATGGTGGGCGGCACGGGCCGCCTATGCCTTAGGTGCTGGCTATCGGGTGATGCTCTCCGTTGACCCCGCCTATGCATCCAAACTCGACCAAGCTTTTCGGCGAATTCGTGATGTTTGGGAAAGCGAGGTTGCCGCTACTCACGGAAAATATGATCAAGTGCATAATGTTCAGGTGCCAGCCTGGCTGATTGCTGGCGGCAGCGATGTGACCAGCATTGCCGTGCTGGCACTACTCGAGCATGATCGCGCGACAGGCGGTCAGGATGAAGCCACTCGTGATATGCTGGCGAAGTTGGGCGATGGCTTGGCGGCTTATCAGGTGGGAGATGATCGCAATTATCCGTTTGGATGGCACCCGGATAGCGTCGCCTCGCCTTTTAGCTGGCATGCCTGGGGAAGCATCCAGGTGTTCGCCCTGGCCCGTGCGGGCCAGCAACTCTCCCGGCCCGAGTGGGTCGCCTCGGCGCAGCGTGAGGCTGATTCCTTCTATACGCGGTTGCTGGCTGGAGAGATGGTTGGCGAGTGGGGCGTACTTCCCAATGACTTTCCACAGATTGCATATGGCGTGAATAGCCTTGTCCAGGGGCTCGTAGCCCTACACCAGGCGACAGGGGATGACACGTATGGCAAACTGGCCGGTCTGACCGCGGGCTGGCTCTACGGCAATAACGCAGCAGGCTTCCCCATGTACGATCCTGCCACTGGCCGAGGCTACGATGGCCTGCATGGTCCAAGCAGCTTCCGTGTGAACCTGAATGCAGGGGCTGAGTCTACTATTGAAGCGCTAATAGCGCTGCAGGCAATGAACACCGATCCAGTTGCCAGCCGCTATCTCCTCTATCAGCCTGTCACCGCCAATCCTTGGCAAGTCCTGGAAGCGGAGAATGCCCAACAGACGCGCGGTGACCCAATCGAATCGTACCGGTCGGCTGTGGGCACTGGTGAAGCCCGTTGGAGTAATGGTCACTATATCCTGTTGGGTTCCGATGACAGTTTTATCCAGGAATTCACCCTGCAGGATGCTGGCTCGTATTACCTATACGTCGCCTACCTGCGCCAGGGAATGCCGCAGGACGGCCTCACCGTGGAGGCGCTGCAGTCTGAAACTCCGCCGGCGATTGACGGCGACCTGGGCGAGTGGATGGCCGCTCAGCCCCTCTCGGTCACAACGACAACCAATATTCTTAGAGGAGCGGCCGGTTGGGGCGGGCCGGATCAGGATGCGTTTATCGGTTACGTGATGTGGGACAACCAGAACCTGTATATGGCTGCCCATGTGCTCTCACCTACACACCGCCAAACCGAGATTGGGCCGTCGGTGTGGAAGGGAGATACTCTTTGGATCTACCTTGACACTCGCCGAGACCGCAGCAGTGTAGATGCCAAGCTGACCCTGGCCCAAACGCCTGATGGCCCGCAGGTCTGGAATTGGAAAGTCAATAGTTATCTACCTGAAGCGCAGTTAGCCTGGAAGCAAGGCGAAGGCTTCTATATCTATGAGGCGGCTCTACCTTGGAAATCATTAGGCGTCGACCAGTTGCAGGTTGGCCAGGAGATGGGACTGGAGTTAGGTCGCGGCTGCTGCGGCAGGGGCTTCCAGGATCTGTCTGGCACGGATCCTGATACGGCCGCTAATTTGGTAAAGATGATCCTTGTGGAACAGTTATCGCCCGATGCTAATATTCCAGTGGCCCCTCTGACTGGACCAGATGCGGTGGCCCTACGCTGGAGCCTTGATGGTGGTAAGGTGCGAAACCAGCCTCAGGCAGGAGCGCCCGATCGAGACTACCTTTGGCTGGAGCGGCTGACTTCGATTCCGGTAGACCTCACCGCCGGCCCCCATGCACTCACACTCGAATACGCTGGGACGGATCCCACACGATCAGCCGCTATCGATGGTTTCTTGCTGATGCCAGCACATCTAACAAAGACTTTCAGCGGCCCGGGAGGCAATCTCGTGCTCACCTATGATTTGGAGCTTGGACAATTGAACCTGGAGGATCGCTAATGATTCCGGCAAAGCTGTGGATCAAGCCAAACATGGTTTGTAGCTCACGTCGAAGACGTGGTTATCATGTTCGTCACACTGAAAGCATGACCTACAAGCGTGACCAGATAATTAGAAATATTGTAAAGATATCGCGGTTACGCCTTATCGTGAGAGGAGGTGGTCCGATTCACAAATGATGTTATAAGCCGTTAGACATACGTTCAATTGATTCAACAGAAATAGGAGAGAGAGAAATGTCTACGATTCGTAAGATTTTGAGTCTGGTTATATTGGCTTCCATGATTTTGGTAGCCTGTGGACCGAGTGAAACGCAAGCGCCTGCCGCAACTGAACCGCCTGCGGCAACGGAAGCAGCGACGGAGGCGCCTGGCGCAACTGAAGTACCTGCAGCCACCGAAGCGCCGACCACGGCCGCGTCCGGCGAAAAGGTGACGATCACTCTTGCTACCTGGGCCGGGGCCGATGAGTCGAAGGAGTTACAAGCTGTCATCGATAAGGTGAACGCAGAGGCAACCGATTTCCAGATCGTTCACCAGGCGAACCCCGCGGACTACTACACCAAAATACAGACCATGATCGCCGGCAACACAGCGCCGGATTTGATGTGGTTGTCACAGGAATACGTAGCAAACTTCGCAGATAACGGCGCCATCATGGATATCACTGACCAGGTTGCCGCGCTGAGTGATATGCCTGCCGCCCAGTTGGACGATTACTATCCGGGCTCCATTGCCGTTGCCAAGTACAACGATAGGCTGTACGGCCTGCCTTGGATTGCCCAGCCGGTTGTGTTGTACTACAACCCCGAAATGTTCGAGGCAGCCGGTGTTGCCCCGCCCGATGAGTCCTGGACCTGGGACACCTTCAAGGAGGCGGCCAAAAACTTGACTGTCAAGGATGCCTCCGGCAATATTACCCAGTATGGGACAGCCTTCAACGGCTGGCCGCCCATCCATATGTTCATCTGGCAAGCCGGCGGCGAGGTTATCTCCCCTGATCTCCAATCCAGCCCCATCGACAGCCCAGAAGCCATAGAAGGCGCACAATTCTACGCCGATGTTATCTACAACCCTGAGTATGCTGTACCTGAGGAAGTGATCAAAGAACAGGGTTTTGGAGAAATGGCGAAAGCTGGTAAGGTCGCCATGTTCTTTGGCGGCGCTGCTGATGACTTGGATTATGCCCATGAGAAAGATCCGCAGAACGCCAAAATGATGATGGCCCTGGTTCCCATGGGACCTAAAGACCGCACCACATTTGCTTGGACTGCCATCACTGCTGTAGCTTCACAGACCGAAAACCCGGACCTGGCGGTGAAAGCTATGGTTGCACTGACAGATGGTATCCATCATTGGAAAGTACTCGCGCCCCGCAAATCACTGGCCACCGTCGACGTGATTGCGGCGGCTGTGCCAGGCAAAGAGGCCTCGGCACCGGTGATTTTGCAGGCAGCTGAGTCTATGCGATCCTTTAATATCATCCCTAGGCATGCGGAATGGGATACGATCTTCTGGGAGCAATTCCAGGACCTGCTTTTCCACGATAAAGGCACCGCGGCTGACCTGGCTGCGGCCGCACGCCCCAAGCTGGAAGAAGTTCTTCCGTAGTTGACGAGTATATGCGAAACATGTAGGGGTGAGGACTCCTCACCCCTCATGCATTCTTGCTTATTGGTATTGGAGGCTTCCTATGGTTGATACTGGCTCATGGGTTCAAGACTATAGCCTGACGTTTAGTCACTGGCTGCTTGTCGGTGGGGCCGTTATCCTGGTGATCGTGCTCACCAACCGCCTGCTCCAATTGTTCGGGATGAAGGCAGAGGCAGCGACCGGCTTGGCGTTGATCATGCCTTGGGTGCTGGGCTTCCTCATCTTTAATCTATATCCGTTTATCGCTTCCTTTTACTTGAGCCTGACGGAATATAACCTGCTGCGGCCGCTCTCACTCGACAATCTTCCCCCTCCGGTGGGCTTCAAAAACTACCAACACGCGTTGACGGATGATCCCAACTTCTGGCCAAGCATCAAGCTGACATTGTTGAACGGAGCGATCTCCATTCCTCTTGGTTTGGCAGGATCTCTTTTTACGGCGATGCTGCTCGCCCGCAATGTCCGGGGAGTTGGGATCTGGCGCACGATCTACTACATGCCGGCTGTTCTGCCCGCCGCCGCCACTGCCCTTCTGTGGCGCTGGATGTTCAACCCGTCCAGCGGGCTCATAAACACCATACTGAGTCCTTTTCTCAATTTGTTCGGCTTGGAGAAACCAGCCTGGTTCACCGATCCTCAACTGGTGTTGCCCTCCTATGTGATCATGGGCATGTGGGGAATTTTCGGGACCACAACCGTCATCCTGCTGGCAGGCTTGAAAAATATACCTCACGAGTTGTATGACGCTGCTACTGTGGATGGGGCAGGCCTGTTCGGCCAATTCAGGCATGTCACCCTGCCGCAAGTGACGCCGACTCTGTTTTATGTGCTGGTGACATCAATGATTGGTGCCTTGCAGTTTTTTACACAGGCGTTATTCATCACAACTCCACGTGAGGCGGGCACATTCCTGCAAGTATATATCTGGCAACAGGCCTTCCAGCAGCAGAAAATGGGCTATGCCTCGGCGCTGTCTTGGATCTTACTGGTCATCACACTCGTGTTGACACTGTTCGTATTCCGCTCTCAGACCTTGTGGGTGTTCTATGAAGGTGAGTTGCAACAGGAGAGGAAAGGTACCCGCCAGCGCGGTCTCCTGGCAGGCGCACGTGCCAGTCAGCAGATGAGCGAGGGGAAGGCTACGCCCCATGGAGGAGTGTAAATGACTACTCAAGAAATTTCCCCAATGCAGGAGGTTAGCCCGGTCGGTGGTCCATCGGTTCGACGTCAAAGAACGGTGATCAACTTCATTACTTATCTGCTGCTCGGTCTGGGCGCGGCGATCGTGTTGGTGCCTTTCTGGTGGATGATAAAAACCTCGCTCACTGCCCAAACCCGCTTGTTCGAGTTCCCGCCGCAGTTCTTCCCCGACCCGGTTGTCTGGAGGAACTACATCGAGGCCTGGACGGCCCTGCCGGTGTCATTTACGCGCTTCACCGCCAATACCATTTTCATCACCGTTCTGGCGATGACAGCGGAGATCTTTACCTGCAGCCTGGTGGCTTATGGCTTCGCCCGCTTTCGGTTCCCGGGGCGCAATTTCATATTTATTCTCATGCTGAGCACAATGATGCTGCCCGGAGTCGTCACACTGGTACCGACGTTTATTCTCTGGCGCGAACTGAAACTGATCGACACCTACGACCCCATGACCCTCGGCGCCTGGTTCGCCTGGGGACCGTCCTACATCTTTCTCCTGCGCCAGTTCTTTTTGACCCTGCCCAAGGAGATTGAGGAGGCTGCCCGCATAGACGGAGCGAACACATTCCAAATTTACTGGCATATCATGTTACCGCTCGTAAAGCCCGCGCTCCTGGCGATTGCTGTTCTCAGTTTCATTGGTAACTGGAACAACTTTATGGGTCCCCTAATTTATCTGAACAGCGGCGAGAAATATCCCTTGATCATGGCGCTCAAATTCTTCGAGCAGAGCTTGTCTAAAGAAGCTCCCCTGTTTCACTACATGATGGCGATGACGACGATGATGTCGTTCCCGCTGCTGGCCCTGTACTTCTTTATGCAACGTACACTGATCGAGGGCATTACGGCTGGTGCTGTAAAGGGTTAGCGACGAATCGGTACAGGAAAAAGAAATCCTATAGCTGCACGATCGTTCTTCACTTCAAGCATACCCCGCTAAATGCATACAACACGAGGTTTGATATCGTCTGTAATGCCGACATGCGGATTTGGGAGATCCGACAATTTTGCAAGTTGTAGGATAAGGCATCGCGCTGAGGCGCAAGCTCGTAAGGCTCTTGGAAATGCGTCTTTTCAGTCTGCCTTTGCAGAAGGAAAGAAGATGTCGCTGGACGATGCGCGGGATCTTGTGCTGAAGACAGTAGAAGAGATGGAGTAAGTTGCGGCTTCATCTTGGTTCACGGTTTCATTCTCTGATTTGTCGCAAGACTTTTAGATTCAGTGGTTAGTCAAGCTTCGCAACTTCTATAGAAAAGCGTACGGCTTTTCGTCCACAACGTATTGATGGTTGGTTCCCAGGAGTCGATAAAATTTTAGATGATTAGCCTTTGTCTTCCCCTAGATCTTCAGCGGTGTGGGGAGCAAGGCACGGCAACCACGCAGATATCGAACGAGGGCGATAGGATCTGGAGAGAATCGGCGCCTTATTACTCAAGTTATTAAATTAAGCAAAAGGAAATATGGGCGTTCTAGCAGGAGAATCCATTCAAATTTCCTGCCCAGGCAGTGCCATTGCTATGGC
>JAXIPJ010000478.1:0-22396 GCA_045402985.1 Anaerolineales bacterium | reverse complement strand
CGGCTGGAAGTGGTGGAGGGTGGCATCCTGATTCGACCGGTGCCTGCGGCAGATCACCCCGGACAGCATCACGACACGAAGAGCGTTTTCAGTGAAACAGACGCGGCCCCAAAAGCGACGCGCTTCCAGCAGTTGTTGAGGCGTTGGCTGCCGAAACGAGGAGACGGGCGATGAGCTTCCAAAAGGACACCACCTCCAATGGCAGCGCGATCATCGCCAGCGACCTATGGCGCACATACCCGATGGGACTTCATCAGGAAGTCCAGGCGCTGCGCGGGGTCAATCTCACCATCCAGGCTGGCAGTTACCTGGCGATTAAGGGACGCTCCGGGAGCGGCAAGACAACCCTGCTGAACTGTATCGGCGGGCTGGATAAACCCACCCGCGGCTCGGTCAGCGTGTTCGGAACCGAGCTGAAAGACCTGAACGACGCGGAACTAACCCATTTTTATCGCGAGCATGTCGGCTTCATCTTTCAGGCCTTCGGGCTGACCCCAACGTATTCGGCCCTCGAGAATATTGAAATCGTCTTGCAAATTGCCGGGAAAGGTTATCGCGAACGCCGGCAGCGCGCCGAATACTGCCTGGAACGGGTGGGACTCAGCCAGTGGCAGCACCATCGCGTCCATGAACTATCCGGTGGACAGCAGCAGCGCGTCGCGATTGCGCGCGCCCTGGCGAACCAGCCGCAGTTGATTCTGGCAGATGAACCTACCGGCAAACTGGATACCAACACCGCGCGCGAAATTTTCACCCTCTTCCGCGAGATCGTGAAAGAGGAGGGCGCCACCATCCTGATGGCCGCGCATGATCCGTTGGTGGATGAGTATGTGGATGGGGTATTACAGTTATCAGATGGGCAAATTGCGAAGGGGGAAAATCAACCCCGCATCGGCTAGTGACTGAATGTTGGTATACTGTGGCGGGTGGTAGGTTGAGTCTCTTGCAATCTAATTCCTAAATTAATTTGGGGGATTAGTTTGCAGGGGAAAATTGCAGTCCAAAATGAATTAGATTCGTTGCAGTCTAACCATAGTTAGGCGTCTTCGTGATAAATAATCATTTTTTCAAATTTACTTATGGATGGGAATTCACGATGCCTAGACAAAACGGGCCTACAACAACGATAACCCGATTGTGCTGGGCGAACACGACCATAAAACACTATTCGTGAGATCCCGCTGGTACTTTTGCGCTTGATATAATCTTTTATACAACTCCGCCCGATCTATGCCAGAATCGAGGATAGATTATGATTTCCAGACCACATCAAGGTCAATCCAAGGTTGTAAAGAAGAGCCCGGTTTTCATGGTGGCGCTGGCTTTATTAGCTAGCTCCCTCGCTTGTTCGACTCTCATCCCCTTTTCTAGATCTGAGACATCCGTCCCAACCCCTGAAGCGCCCCTAGGGCTCATTGCTTATGTGGGCAACGACGGTAATATTTACACCACCGACCAGGATGGGAAACAGTCCAGCGCTATTACCCAGGATGCCAACCTAAACCCGGCTGCTGGGCAGGTAGGGCGCATTTACCAGTACCCTACCTGGGCCCCCGACGGACAGCATCTGGCCTTTGCTCGCTTTAGTTTGAGCAAGTCTGGTCCAGAAGTCAGCTTGTTTTCGGCATTGTCGGATGGCAAAAAGCCCGTCAACACTTTCACCAGCCAGAATTTTCAGCCTTTCTATCTTTCCTGGTCTCCCAACAGCCAGACCATCGCATTTCTCGGAAGTGATACGTCCGGAGCGCTGGCCCAGTATTTAGTCGCCGCTTCAGGTGGCGAAAGCAAATTTATCAGCAGTGGACAGCCATATTATTGGGACTGGTCCCCTGATAACCGCACACTCATTGTCCATATCGGCGGGGCCAGTTCTGCCAACCCGGATGCGCGTTTGGCCTTCATAGGGCTGGATAGCTCGAACCCCAAAGAGGAACTGGACCTAAAACCAGGTTCATTCGAGGCGCCCGCCTGGTCGCCAGCTGGTGATGTTCTTGCATTAGCTACTCAGAACGATGCAGGTGATGAAGAGTTGATCCTGGCAGGGCAAGATGGAAAAGTCAAACAGGTGCTGGCCACGTTGAGTGGACCGGTGACTTTCGCCTGGTCACCTAAGGGCGTCCATCTGGCTTATGCAGTCTTGGACCCATCGGGATCAGATCCAACCATCCACCTGGTCATTCTGGATAGCACCCACCCTGACCTTCAAAATCAAATTGCCCAGGGTGAATTGATCGCATTTTTCTGGTCTCCGAATGGTCAGAAGATCGCCTATTTTACCCTGGGAAGCATGGGGCCCTCGGCCACATCGTTCTACACGGTCTCCCAAACCAGGCAGGGCACAAACCTGGTTGTCCGGGTTTATGACCGGATCAGTGGGGACACCAAAGAGGTCGCCACCTTTGCGCCAACGGTTTCATTTCAACAAGTCCTGCCTTTTTACTCGCAATATCAACGTTCAGCCACGATCTGGTCTCCCGATAGCCAGAATCTGGTTCTGTCTGGCATCGATTCGGCCGGGGAGAACGCCATCTATACGGTTGGCGCTGATGGCAGCCAATTTCAAAAAATTGCCGATGGGGATCTGGCCTTTTGGTCGTGGAAATAGACAGTTGCCCTGTTCGGCCTGATTGAGAATACAATATGGGCCGGGCACCTGACTAAGTTGAAGGTTGTTCGTTTCCACAACCGCTGGCCAGCCACATTATCTTCGATCAGGCAATATACCGCTATCATGAACGTGGTAATATCCATGGGGAGACCTCTCGTATTTTGTGTTTGTGTCGCAACTTCACAAATACGGCCGTCTCCTTCTCTTGTCAAGTCCCTAAAACTTGCACATCGGGTTAGTTAGCCGCTGCATTGCAGATGATTTTGACAGCTATTCGTTTAAACAGCTAGATAAACAACCCAAAGGTTTATCAATGAAGCTACTTCGTAGCCTAATAGAATAGATTGAGATCATAGCTTTTATCCTTGGTTTTGTAGCAGGGATCTATCTATTCATGTTTCCAGCAAGGTATTTCTTTGGATGGCATCCATTACCAACTCCCCCTGAACCAGTCGATAAAATAATCACGGCTAATCTAGGTGATCTGGTTGTTAGAACGATTTCCAAGAAAAAGTTCTTCTGTAGCATCATCCATGAAGAGGAGTGTTGGATTGAAGTTGATTATGATCCCTTAGATTTTGGCAAGACATTGTGTGCGGGAGATTGCCCTAATAAACACACTGTGCAAATGATGGAAACTACCGCTTTAGCACATACTTTCGTCGCAGTCACAATGACGTACTCTCTAAATGATGATGGAATTATCTACTTAAAACAAAAGGGTATCATTTACCCACATGGATATATGATGGGAGCGTTTATCGGTGGGTTTTGCGCATTCACTGCTTTTCTTGGCAAGAATCTAATCTTCACGATTCTCGATGCATTCAAGAGACGACGATCTGGAGTAACATAAGCCAAAGAGCGCCTAACAATGCGTGCAGCGGATTTGGCGGTGGGCCCGCTTTTTTGGCAGGATTCAAGCGAGAACTTTTTCCGTTTCGTAGGTTGGTTCTCCAGCCAAACCGCTAACGCCAGCCGTTAGGTGCTTCAATATCAAAAGGTGATGCATTATTATGTCAGTTGCTCTTGGGCTCTATGCAGAGTTTGAAAGTGTCAATTCAAGAGATGAGTTTTTCAATCGATTCCCTGCCCAAGATTTTCCAACCATTATGGACAGAACAATAACTTGGAGAATTGATCGCTGGGAGGAAGAGTCTTGCAAGGCATATGTCGTAGGTGCACATTCATTGGACTTGCCAGATCAAGGTATTCCGAGCGTCTTAAGTGCCGTCGAACATAATGCAATTGGTTTTAGGCTGTTTCACTTGCTCCATAAGGCGTCAGATTTATTGTTTGCACGTGTTGGCTTTGAAGCATCTGCTTTCTCTTCTAGTGATCTTCCAGACCATGTCGAAAAATATTCAGGAGTTCCATTCATAAAACTTGATGATTGCGTGGTTTCCGATAGATTATTTCATGAACTCGGGCGCCCAAGTGGATTTGAAAAGTTCAATGAGCATTGTTACTGGACAAAGTGGCAAGGTGTGACTTATAACCCACTATATGATGAAAGCCAAACCGAGTTGAGAGATTTGGTAGAGCAACTGTTTCCAAACTCCTATTTCCGAGGATAATGAATAACGAAGAAAAGACCGCACCTAACACAGCGTGCACCGGACGCTGGGGATTCTGTGGCACCTACGGCAAGCATTTTTCTGGCTTGGAGTTTTTCCTGCTCCCAAGCAGAGTCCACGCTGGCCCCAGCGCCAGTAAAGCACACCGTTGGGCTTCAACCAAAAGCAGATGTACGGAGATGAATTATTAGGCAATAGGATACGATGACAATGACCAGAAGCCCAGCAAACAAACTGACCCAGGACGACATCCCTGACACCTTTGCGAAACGTGAGCAGGATTGGCGTAATGGCGCCATCATCTATCAGGTGCTCG
Source organism: Anaerolineales bacterium (assembly GCA_045402985.1). Lineage (GTDB taxonomy): Bacteria > Chloroflexota > Anaerolineae > Anaerolineales > Villigracilaceae > Defluviilinea. The sequence continues at coordinate 17,895 of JAXIPJ010000478.1, read as the reverse complement.
TGGACCGGTTTGCGCCTTCCACCCAGCTTGATGCCAAGCGTGCGCTGTATCCATCGCCCAAAGTACTGCGGGATTGGTCAGAGATGCCGAAATCAGGCAGCTACCTGCCGGGGGCGAAGCTGAGCAGTCATGAATTGGACTTCTGGGGCGGAGACTTTGCCAGTCTCCGTAGCCGTCTTGACCACGTGCAGCAACTCGGCGCAGATGTGCTCTATCTCAATCCGATTCACCTGGCGTACACAAACCATAAATATGACGCGCTGGACTTCCTGAAAATCTCGCCGGAATTTGGAGACCGGGATGACTTCCTACGCCTGGTCGCAGATGTACATGCCCGCGGCATAAAGGTGGTGCTGGACGGAGTCTTCAATCACATGGGTCGGAATGCCCCGATCTTTCAAGACGCGCTTGAGAACCCGGCCAGCTCCTGGCGGGACTGGTTTGCCATTGGACCTCAGTACGCTGGCGGCGCGCGGTCATGGACGGGCTTTCAGAACCTGCCTGAATTGAACCTTGAAAACCCGGCCGTGCGACGTTATCTTTATGAAGATCCGGACTCAGTCGTGCGCCGTTATCTGCGTGACGGTGCGGATGGCTGGCGTCTGGATACGGCCTATGAATTGGGACCTGATTATCTGCGAGATCTCACCCGCGCAGCGCACCTGGAAAAGGCTGGTTCTCTGATCGTGGGCGAGATCGTCAACTACCCTGGTGAGTGGCTCGAGTCCATCGACGCGGTCATGAATTTCACTTTGCGCCATATCGTGCTGGGCCTGTCTTCGGGGGAGATCGCACCTGCGACAGCCGGACGCATGCTGGACCGCCTGGTCAGCGATGCCGGAATCGAACCACTGCTCAAATCCTGGATGGTGATCGACAACCACGATATCCCGCGTATCGCGACTCAGATTCCCAAAGTTTCGCTGCGCCGATTGGTTCAGGTATTGCAGTTTACATTGCCTGGCGCTCCGAACATCTACTATGGCAGTGAAGTGGGAATGACCGGGGGCAGCGATCCTGAAAATCGCGGACCCATGCGCTGGGACCTGGTGCGCGACGACAACCCGGAACTGGCGTGGATCAAGAAGCTGATCGCGCTGCGGAAACAGTACCGGGCACTGCGCGTCGGGAACTTCCGACTGATTGAGTCAGAGCGTTTGCTGGCGTTCGAGCGTTACACCGATCGGGCGCTGGAGACAATAGTCGTACTGGCCAACCCGTCTGGTACAACCATTACAGAACAGGTGCTGATCGCCAATGCGCCTCTGATGGATGACACACCCATGGTCGATGTACTTGCTCCAGCAGACATGCCCTCTGTATGCAACGTCCAGGCAGCCTTCATAACGGTTACCATGCATCCCGAAACAGTCCTTGTCCTGACACCCCGCGAGCGTTCGCTGGGAGGATACAGTCGATACAAACGGGTTCGATAGCAAGTCAGCCGTTATGGTTTTGGATGCAATTCGTATTAGTCCCCCAGCGCCCAACACAGCGTGCACTGGACGCTATGGATTCTGCGCGGTTTAGGAACGTTTTTCTGACTGCGAGTTTTTCCTGCTCTCAAACAGAATCCACACCCGCCCCAGCGCCAGTAACGCAACCCGTTAGCGGCAGACCGGCAACGGCGCTTGCCCGACTCAAAATGAAGAGTAACGCATAGTGCTTTTGTTTGCATAATGCGTGAAAACACATCCATCGAGAACGAAAGGGCTAAGATAGGAGGCAAACAATGAAATTGAAGACCATGTTCATTGCGCACGCGGTGACGGAGATGATATTTGGGCTCGGCTTCTTGCTTGCTCCGGGTGTTCTGCTCGGATTTTTGGGCACGAGCACGGACGCGACCGGGCTTGCGCTATCTCACATTGCGGGCGCAGTAATTCTAAGCCTGGCAATCATCTCATGGCTGGCGCGCGATGTTCCAGCCGGCACGCTGCGCGATGCGATGGTTTGGAGTTTCGCCCTCGCTCACGGAGTAGCCGGTATTGTCGTGGCGCTTGCCGTTTGGGCTGGTACATTCAACTGGCTTGGCTGCCCCGCAGCTGCGCTGGATGCATTTTTCGTTTTGACGTTCTTGTGGCCGCGTCGGCTGGGCTAGCTCTTTCCTCCACGAATCGAATTTAGAGGTGTCAAATGGGGTGATTTGAGCGAATTGCGGGCAAAGATTACCGCTAACAAAGCGTGCAGCGGACGGCGGGGAGTCAAGCTGGATTCAACGCCTGAGCAGTTTTCGGGTTTAGAATCAGTTTTCTCCCCCGCCGCCGCTAACGCGAGCCGTTGGGCGGCTCAATGTTCCTGGCAAAAAGAAATAAACATTGATGAAGATCTCTATTCTCACTACCCAAATCAATAACGCATTCAGAATAACTATCTTGTGTTGTCTTATCCTCTTCGGTTCATCTTGCAGTGGTTTATTTGTAGCTCCAGCACCGAGTCCGACTCCTTTACCTTCGTTTACTCCAACCACAGAGGAGGAAGAAGTCGAATCCGCTGATTGTTTATGGAAGGCAACTGGAAAAGCTTGGCAGGATGACAATCAAAATGGCGTTTGGAATTCTGGCGAAAAGCCGTTAGCAAATGTAAAGTTTTGGGTGGATGATCCGCTCAATGACCTTCAAAAGGTCAATGAATTTCTTTCTGATATAGTTGCCACCAATGCCGACGGTAATGTTGAAATTTCTGTTTGGTTGCCAGGGTGTCCTGAAGTTGAATTCGAGGTTTACACGGAAGCGCCACAAATTTGTGAACTCACAACGGAAGAGCGGATTCTGGTAAATCTCAATAGCCAATACCCAGTCTATTCTTTTGGTTTTGTATGTCAGTAATTAGGAGCAAAGGTTATTTCCACGTGCGTGAGGTATTATTACCTCAAAAGCCGCCCAACACAGCGTCCCGGAACTGCACCGGGATAATGCACCCGATCCCCGGCAACCCCGGCACAGAACAACCGGGGCAGGCCGCACACCGTTCGGCGTCACCTTAACTTATAAGATTGGAGAATTTATTATGCTCACTCCTCATCCTTCATCTAATATCGAATACTTGTTTTTCAAAGTTAACAAAGGTCCAATCGCACTGATTGTTGACTGGATTGAACGTCGCAAATTGAATGAGCATATTCTTCGAGTTAGTATCCATTCACCGCATAAGCGTGAAGTGATCTCCGAAAGATTGAAATCTTTTATGCCCAGCGACAATTTTCTGTCGCAAAAAAAGACTATTGGACATTCTGGTGATGTATCTTGGGATTTAGACATTGAACTCGGTAGCGAAAAGATCAAGCCAGACATCTTCCCAGCGGGACTCCTCAGAATACCCGATACTCTTTACGAAAGCGCTCCGTTGGCAAAGTTTACAGGTTGGATACGACATGGCAATGAGAAAATCTCCCTTGACCAAGCGTATGGTGCAGTGACTCAATATTGGGGGCGACAACTCATACAGGAATGGTGGTGGTTGTCCGCACACCAATTCGAACAGGAAAATGTTGCTATGGAATGCAGTGTTCTTCGTACTAGTCTCTGGGGAACCTCTTTGCAGATGCCTCTCGCCTACTTATACTTGTATCGAAATGGAAAAAGAAATTATTGGATGGCACCTCCCAATATTGCAAATGTGCAGGGCTCACCTGATAAATTTACTATTGAATTTAGACTTATTGGACGTAAAAAAATCACGCTAATCGGTACTGGATGCGAGTACGGCGATTTTGGCGAGCAAATTATCAATACCCTCACGGGTGACTTGGAAATCTTAGAAGACAATCAACGAATAGCATATGCTAGAGGAACAGCTGGGCTTGAGCGTCGGACACCCCAACATACAAGTGTTTGGCAAAAGAAATAACGCCCAACACAGCGTCCCGGAACAGCACCGGGATAATGCACCCACACTGCCGCTTGGCGGCGTGCGGGACAGGCCGCGAACCATTAGCCAATCCATCCAGGAAAGTAGAACACTGTCGCATGAGCGAATACAATACCGGGAATGATGAAAAACGACTGCAAGAGTCGCGTCAATACTGGGATGATCTTGCGCCATCATTTGATGATGAACCCGATCACGGCTTGCGCGATGCCCTCATCCTTGAAGCCTGGACGGAGTTACTTAAAACATACCTCCCAAATACAAACGCAACAGTTTTAGATATTGGCTGTGGAACAGGTTCTTTGAGCGTGATACTCGCCCGCCTGGGGCATGCTGTTACAGGCATTGATCTGTCGCCATCAATGATCTCTCTTGCGCGGACAAAAGCAGCCGCATATGGACTTGAGATCGAGCTTCACATCATGGATGCATCACATCCGCAGTTCGCCGAGCGTCAATTTGAGGTGATAATTTGCAGACATCTCCTGTGGACATTGCCAGAACCTGAACAAGTACTTCAAAGATGGGTTAAGTTTCTAAAGCCCATGGGGCGGTTAATTCTGATCGAAGGGTATTGGGGAACCGGTGCAGGCCTGCACGCAAAAGAGATCACCGAAATGCTGCCATCGTCCTTCATCGACATTTCAGTCCAGAATTTAAGCAATAACTCCAATTTTTGGGGTGGCAATGTTACGGATGAACGATATATAATAATTGCTGATCTTGATCAAAAAGCTATCCACGCAACCGAAAACATGAATAATGGATCCTGAATTTGAAGGAGCCTCTTCAATGAATTATCTTGAGCGCTATCGGAACTGACCAAAATAAGAACAGCCTCACCTCGTGACACGCTTTGAGAAGACCCTCTGCATTGTATACACAGTCATCGCCCTGGTTGCTCTGGCCGCAACATGGATCAATAACATTGCGTTCTTCAATCAGCCGCAGAATGGAGGCGCTTTGGGGTTTTACTCTGCGCTTTACGCGAATCCGGCTGCAGCATCCTTCACAAACGATTTGCTCTTATACGCAGTCGCTGGGTGCATTTTTATGGCAGTTGAGGCTCGCCGAATTGGAATACGCCATGTTTGGGTCTACATTCTGTTTTCGTTGTTAATTGCCGTGAGTGTTATGTTTCCCGTTTTTCTGATCGCACGGCAATATGAGATGTCGCGCCAGCGAGCACGAGAATCGTTGACATTAAAATAAACCGTTAACTCCACAAGTCTTTCGCTACATCCTCCAAACCCAACTCAACCAACTTCTCGCGCGAGGGCTTACCAGTTTCCACATCCCAGCTGCGCGCTTCGTAATAAGCAGATAACATTCCTTCAAGATCAAGCCCAAAGCCTGCCGAACCTCCATCGGGAAATGGCTCGAGCAGGGCTTTGGGAAGTTTGTCGTTCGCGCGGGTGAGCCCCATGCGATTATTGATGGCACGTTTGAGATTCCAGGCGCGTTCCCCTGCTTTCATCATTTCCTCTACTGTCCAATCCAACCCACACGCCGCATTGATCAATTGGACTTGTATATCTGGTTCAACATTTGCGAAGATGCACATCACGATTGCATTGAACATCGTACGCCAATCCTGATGCCTGGCGACATTGGCAGCCTTTTCTGCCTGTGCGTGCCGTGAGAAAAACTCGATTCCGATCTGCTCCTGCGTATGCCCCCAATCTACAAAGAAATAATCAGATTGATTGTGGCACGCGCCACGCGGGCTGGTGGCATACGATAAGGCCATACCCGACACACCGCGCGGATCATGATACGCGACCTCAAGTCCATTGACCTGCACAGCCTCTTCTTCCGCGCCGAAATGCGCGCCAAACACACGCGAGCCCTGTGCCAGAATGTCGCCAATTCCTTCACGTGACCCGATCAAACGCACGAGTTGCTCAATCGCATCCACATCGCCCCACTTCAAGGCAATGCCACCCGTATCTTTTTCAGTGATCAGACCTTTTTCATATAAATGAAAAGCAAGCCCGATCGTATTACTGGCGCTGATCGTATCCATGCCAAAACGGTCACAGAGTTCACCCATATCAACGATCGCTTCAAGATTATCATTCAGCAAATTCGCGCCGAAGCCAACCATCGTTTCGTGTTCCGGACCTTTGCGCTTTGCTTTATCACCAAGTTTAACAACACGCCCACACGCGATCACGCATCCCTGGCAGGCGCTTCTTCCCACTAGGATCGTCTCGGTCATTTTCGCGCCCGAAATACTATCAATGTTTTCAAACGAGCCGTGCGTGTAATACTTCACCGGCATGGCGCCCAGATACTCCGCGTAATTGGCTGCGCCGCCGGTACCCACCTCACGCAGAACTTTTGCCTCATTGTCATCCCTCAGCCTGCGATTCGATTCCGAACGCAACGGTTTATATTTCGTAAGATCAAACACAGGGATCTGTCCAGTCCCGCGCACAGCGATCGCCTTGAGATTCTTCGCGCCCATCACCGCGCCCATACCCGTGCGCCCCGCCATCCGCCCATGGTCGCACATGATCGACGCAAACAAAACCTGCTTCTCCCCCGCCTGTCCGATCACACACACTCTTGCAGATTTTTCTCCGACTTCCTCTTTGACTTTATCCTGAGTCGTATAAGTATTCTGACCCCACAAATGCGCGGCACTGCGGACCTCCAGCCGGCTTCCGTTTAACCAAAGATATATCGGCTCTGAAGCTTTGCCCGTTATCCAAAGTCCATCATAGCCAGCCGCGCGCAACTCGGGTCCCCAGAAGCCACCAATGTTGGATTCCGCCCATAGTCCGGTAGCCGGCCCCTTTCCGCAGATAACGAAGCGTCCCGTCGTCGGGCCTGATGTCCCCGTCATGGGTCCCATCATAAAAAGCAGAGGCGCGTCCGGTGAAAGCGCATCCAATTCACGAGTTAGGGACGAATACAAAATCCGCGCGGCAAGCGACGCGCCACCGAGGAAATCCTTTTCCCATTTTTCGGGAATACGATATTCCTCTGTTTTTCCAGTGGATAGATCGATTCTGAGGATGGGTTGCATTATTTGCTCCCAACGCCGTCCTCGGCGACCAGCCAACGCCGAGGACGGCGACCAGAGCGTTGATAATTACAGAATTTCCTTCGTCACTTCCTGTGCACAGCGGACAAAATCCAGCACCGTTGGCACATTCCGCATCATATAACCCAGGCTGCCTTTGACTTTGAGCTTGGATGTCATCATGGCGGTCATAGGGTTGAGACTGCCAGACAAAACGGACGTGATATCCTTATATGTCGCGCTCAATGTAAATTTAGGATTCGGATAGGATTCAGGTTGAGGCTTGAAATCAACTTTTCGACATTTGCCATGCCATAGGTCCAGATAGAACGTGAGTTGTTCCTGCAGATTTCCATCCGGTTCAATAAAGAAAAATAGATCGCCTTCCCAGTTTTTGGCAATCTGACCATATCGGTCATCCGAATTAAGTTTCATTTCCAATCCCTTGAGCCATTCTTCGCTTGGAAAGATGCCATTCATATGGACCTCCGTATCATTTGAATGATTTTACCATCATGAAAATTTAGCAATAGGAATCACTTGCAGAATTGATAAAAATGGTCTATGCTTAGGTTAGGAGATATATGTTTTATCTCGCGGCGACCACATGTTGGTCGCTCAAAATCAATTCTATTCTCTTGGAGGAGAACATGAAAAAATCGTACGCTTTGGCAAGCCTGCTCGCAGTTTTTGCACTGGTGCTGGCAGCGTGTGGTTCGGCCACACCTCAGGCAGATAACCTGCTGGACGCGATCAAGGCACGTGGATACATTTTGGTTTCCACCGATCCGAACTACATGCCTCAATCTGGCTTGAACACGGAAGGTACACGCCCCAGTGATACCAAATGTCCATCAGACGCACTCAGCGCCGCTGAACTACAGGGCTTCGATGTTGATGTAGCAGTGGAAGTAGGAACGCGACTTGGCGTTGAAACCTGCTTCGCAACGCCAGACTGGGACGTGATCACTGCTGGCAATTGGGCCGATAAATGGGACATCAGCGTCGGCTCTATGACAATAAAGCCTCCGCGCCCAGACATCTTCCACTTCTCAACTCCTTACTACGCACCTACCGGAGTCATTGGCGTTCCTGCTGATTCCACATTGACTTCCGTTGAAGATCTCGCTGGCCAATCGGTTTGTGTAGCATCTGCAACAACCTACCTGGACTGGGTAAATGGCGCGCTGGACTTGAATCCTTCAGATATTTACGCCCAACCTCCAGCAGGCATCGCTGTTGTAGAATTGCCAACCGACCAGGAATGTCCACAATCGCTTGAGGCGGGACGCACAGATTTCGTCGCCTATGTAACATCAAAGACAGTGGTAGATTCAAACATTGCCGCTGGCATGGCTGTTAAGCAACTGGGCGGTGATCTCTTCAGGGAAAAGAATGCAATTGCCATTGACAAAGCCTCTTCCCTCGATCCCACCAGCCTGGTGGAAGCCGTTGATAATGCAGTCAAAGAAATGCACTCGGACGGCACGCTAAGCACACTTTCTGAAAAATGGTTCGGAACAGATCTGACCCAGGATCTGGTTCAGTAAGCATCAATTCTTAGAAGAAGGGAAGCAGCCCCAATAAGCCGCTTCCCTTCTTTATTTACATTTACCAGATTGTGTCTAATAGTGAAGATCAGAAAATATCAAAATCACTTTTAAAACAGGTGCAATTATGATCCAGGCACAAGTATCGCAGGCTGAGCTCTTATATGAAGCGCAACAACGAAAGGTCCGCCAATTCCGAACGAATGTGGTTATCTCGTGGGTGGCTCTTCTGGGCTTCTTGGTTTTCCTTTTCAACGGGCCGATCGAAATTGATTCTGAGTTTATTCGAAAAAATATTCTTTTCATTGCCGGAGGACTGGGGCAGACCTTCTACATTTCCATTCTCTCCATTGCACTGGCAACCTGCCTCGCTCTGCTTGCAGCTCTAGGGCGTTTATCAACCTTTCCGCCCCTTTACGCACTAAGCACTTTTTATGTTTCACTCATTCGCGGCACACCACTATACCTGCAGATCTTTTTCTTCTTCCTTGCCCTGCCCCAGTTGGGCATTGTCCTGCCGGGCTTATTTGCGGGCGTGCTGGCGCTCGGGCTTAACTACGGGGCATATATGAGTGAAACGTTTCGCGCTGGCCTTTCCTCCGTAAGTAAAGGGCAGCGGGAGGCGGCAGTCGCCATCGGAATGACACCCCAACAGACCATGAGGCGCATTGTTCTTCCTCAGGCATTACGCTTTGCCATTCCCCCCATGGGCAACGACTTCATTTCGATGACAAAAGATTCAGCGTTGGTATCTGCAACAGGATTTGTGCACGAGGTGATGTGGCGTGCAACAAGGGTTGGACGCGCGGAATTCAACAACCTGGAAGCGCTGATCGTCGCCGCAGGTTTCTATTGGATGATGACCCTCGTGCTTACATTCATCCAGAGTCGCATTGAGGCCCGTCTGGCGAGAGGAGATCGTTAAATGACAGCCATCATCAAGATCTCCAACCTGGATAAATATTTCGGGCGGTTGCATGTCATCAAGAATATCAGCCTGGATGTACAGCCGCGTGAGGTGGTGTGCCTGATCGGCAGGAGTGGTTCCGGCAAAAGCACACTCCTGCGCTGCATCAATTTTCTCGAGGAACCATCGCATGGAACCATTGAAGTGGATGGCGTCAGAGTGGAAGGCGGAGAAAAGGGCAGGGAACATCGCCAGCTTGTACATAATGTCCGCTTGAAAACGGGCATGGTTTTTCAGGAATTCAATTTATTCCCACATATGAGCGTTTTGGAAAATGTTATTGAGGGGCCCGTCACTGTCAAAGGGATGGACAAAGACAAGGCAATGGCATTAGCTGAAGAAAATTTGGATAGCGTAGGGATGCTCTTTAAGAAAGATGAATACCCGAACCGCCTCTCTGGCGGACAAAAACAACGCGTGGCTATTGCCCGCGCGCTGACCATGGAACCCAGGGTTATGCTTTTCGACGAACCCACATCTGCCCTCGACCCTGAATTGATCGGTGAGGTGCTCAACGTCATGAAGAAGGTTGCGAAAGATGGCATGACCATGCTGGTGGTCACGCACGAAATGGGGTTTGCGCGCGAAGTGGCGGACCGCGTACTCGTGATGGGTGAAGGTGAGATCATTGAAGACGCGAGTCCAAAAGACCTGTTCACCCAACCCAAAGATCCGCGCACCAAGGCGCTGATTGACCGTTATCGCTCGGGAGAAAATTAATGCTGCTTGCCATCACGCGCGACGTCAGCCCGCGTTTCAATGAGTGTGAGATCACCCACATAGACCGCTCCCCCATCGATGTGAAAGTTGCCCTGGCGCAACATGATGCTTATGTGCAGGCACTTAAGGAACTCGGTTGCGCAGTCTTGGAGCTGCCTGCCGAAGCGGATTTACCAGACTCTGTCTTCGTGGAGGACACAGCCGTGATCCTGCCAGAGGTGGCGCTTATCACACGGCCCGGAGCGGATTCGCGAAAACCTGAAACGGAGTCGATCACCCACGCACTGCGCCCCTACCGCGAACTTGTCTTCATCGAATCACCAGCGACTGTGGACGGCGGTGATGTGCTTATTGTAGGGAGAAATATCTATGTGGGCATGTCCACTCGCAGTAATCAGATGGCTGTTGATCAAATGAATCACCTGCTTGGAAAATACGGATATAAAGCGCAGAGTGTCGACCTGCACGATTGCCTGCACCTCAAAACTGCCGTCACGCGCGTGGACGATAAAACTTTGCTGATCAATCGCAGATGGGTGGATGTGGAAAATTTTGAAGGCTACCAGTTAATTGATGTTGACGAGTCTGAGCCCTTCGCGGGAAACTGTTTGCCGATTGGCGATGCGATCATCTTCCCTGTTGAATTCCCAAAGACGGGTGCAAAACTTGAAGCTCGTGGTTACAAACTCAAACCTGTCGTTGCGGATGAACTAGCAAAGGCGGAGGGCGCGGTAACATGCTGTAGTTTGATACTCGAATGAAAGACCCTAAAGGTTTCCTTGGCAATCAGACAGGTAATTTAACGCGAAACCCTCGTCAAATTCTCTACTTGCATTCCGAGGAAAAACCTTTAGGGTCTGAGTTGCCGGAATAAAAAAATCCCCATCAACGGGGATTTTCCAACTTATGCGCTGGAGAGGACTTGAACCTCCACGCCTTGCGGCACATGGCCCTCAACCATGCCTGTCTGCCAATTCCAGCACCAGCGCTTGAGCACGGCGTATTATAATCTCGTTCATCGCATTGTCAAGCAAGGCATTTGGAAGCACAAAACGTCCTAGTGAGCGAGATGAATAATAAATCAGTGTACAAAGAACCGCTTTCAACGAGCTTAAGAAGGCATCTGCATGGAAATGAATTGCAAACTGCAGCTGCAATAAGTTGGGCGGCGATATCGTCTCTTTTAATTTTCCTTGCACTGATTGCTATCGGATTAATAAATAATAATGACAGCCAGGTGCTGGCGATTTCCATCGGCATCCTGCCGATCCTAATTTCCATCTGGCTTATCAGACGGGGAATGCTCTCTTTTCCAAGCTCAATTCTTGCTGTGAACATGATTCTATTGATAACATGGCTGGCGGCCACTAACAACGGAATTTACGCTATTGGTGTCATCGCTTATCCGGTCATCTTGATCATCGCAGGATTGATATTAAGAGAGAAGATGATTGCTTATCTAACAGCAATGATTATCCTGTGTCTGGGCTGGCTGGTATTTGGCGATATTCTTGGACTCTACGAGCCAGCATACGCCACAAAAAGTTATGCAGAGGATTTTTTTATCGCAATCGCTATCATCCTGATCGCTAGCAACTCTGTTTATCTTCTGGTCAGGAATGTTCTTCAAAACCTTGAGCGTGCTGAACGGGAGATCGAAGCGCGCGAGAAATTGGAAAAGGAACGCGAAACGCTCATTCATGAATTGAAATTGAAAAATCAGGAATTGAATCGTTTTGCGATCACTGTTTCGCATGACCTAAAAACACCGCTGATCACCATCGCGGGATTCCTGGGTTATCTGGAACAGGATGCGCTGGCAGGCAATCACGAAAGAATGGAAAGAAACATTGCCCAGCTAAACCGCGCAGCCAGGCAGATGGGGAAATTAGTGGATGAGATATTGGACCTTTCACGGGTCGGGCGTATTATGAATCCACCAGCGAATATCCCATTTGACGATATCGTGCAGGAAGCGCTCAAAGTGGCAGACGCCTTACTAAAGAGGCGGCAGGTTCAGGTCCGTGTAGAGGCGCAACTTCCCGTGGTGCATGTAGATCGTGCGCGTATCGTGCAAGTGATCCAAAACCTGATGACAAATGCAGTTAAATTCATGGGGAATCAAAAAAATCCATTGGTCGAAATCGGCATGGATGAGATAAGCGGCAAACAGGTCTTCTTTATGCGTGATAATGGGATTGGGATCAAACCTGAATATCAGGAAAAAGTGTTTGAATTATTTAACAAACTGGATCCAAATACGGAAGGCACTGGCTTCGGGCTGGCGCTGGTTAAGCGGATCATTGAAGTGCACAGCGGAAAAATTTGGGTACAATCAGAACTGGGGTTCGGCACAACATTCTACTTCACGCTTGGAGATAAAATGATCAAGGAGACTTCATGACTCGAATCGTCGTTGATGCAATGGGAAGCGACAACTACCCGGCACCAGACGTGGAAGGTGCGGTGATGGCGGCGCGCGAATACGGAGTGGAGATCATCCTCGTCGGCGACGCTTCGAAGATTCAGACGATACTTGACTCCGTCGGTGTAGCAGATCTGCCCATCCGCATTATCCATGCACCCGAAATGCTGACCATGAACGACAAAGGTGATGACCTTGTGATGAAAGCACGTCACAAGGAGGCCCAGAACTCGATGGCAGTGGGGCTCGATCTGGTAAAGAATGGCGAAGCGGACGCGTTCGTTACGGCAGGCAACACAGGCGCAGCGATGGTGACGGCCTTGTTCAGGCTTGGACGTATCCGCGGCGTGGATCGGCCCGCGCTGGCAGGCCCATTTCCCACTTCCACTGGCATGTGCATTGTGCTCGATATCGGCGCGAATCCTGATTGCAAACCTGAAAACCTTCTGCAATTCGGCATCATGGGCAGTGTTTACGCCGATAGAGTGCGCGGCGTCGGGCAGCCAAAGATCGGATTGATATCCAATGGCGAGGAAGCAGGCAAGGGAAGCGAATTGGTGAAGCAAGCCTATCCGCTGCTTGCACAAGCCAAACTCAATTTCATTGGGAATGTTGAAGGCAAGGAAATTTTCAACGGCCACGCAGATGTGGCAGTGACAGATGGGTTTACCGGCAATGTATTTCTCAAATCCACGGAGGCAGTTGCGAAATTATTGATCGATAAGATCCGCGCATCAATCAAAGGTGGAGGTCCGCTGGCGGTTTTAGGCGGAGTGCTTGTTCGTCCGGCTATGCGTCAGATCCGCAAATTGCTTGATCCATCTGAAGAGGGCGCGGCTCCGTTACTCGGTGTGAATGGACTCGTATTCATCGGTCATGGCCGTTCGGATGCCATTGCCATCAAGAACGCCGTGCGAGTGGCAAAGAACGCGGCGGAGGCGAAAGTGCTCGACGCGATGAAATCGGCAATTGAGGAAAGTTTGAAGAAATAATAATCCTGCTCCTGTGCCGTCCTCGGCGCAGGGAGCATAAAAGGCATTCATGAAAATAATCAAAAACGAAAAACGGATCAACCGCAATGGCCGCATTGGTCGCTGGGCAATTCTTGCCGCCCTGGTCATTCTAGGCACTGGGATGTATCTCTCGATCACCAATACTACAAATCCGCAAATGTTCACGTATTCCGCGGTTGCTCTCATTGTAGGCTTCGTTCTTATGCAAATCGGCATCTACATGGGCAATCGTTATGGGCGCAGCCCGCGACCTGATGAGAAACTGGATACGGGGCTCAAAGGTTTGCAGAACGATTTTGTGATGTATCACTACTCCACACCGGTCTCACATTTACTGCTTGGTCCGGCGGGTGTTTGGGTTCTGCTGCCGTATCATCAGCGTGGACAGGTCGCCTTCAAAAAGAATCGCTGGCAGTTGAGCGGCGGCGGATTCCTGCAGGCATATATGCGCATCTTCGGGCAGGAAGGTTTGGGACGCCCCGATCTTGAGATTGAAAGCGAGATCACTGCGCTCAAGAAATATCTAGCGAAGCATATGGACCAAGCCGAGATCCCTGAGATCAACGCGCTGATGGTATTCACCAGCGACGAGGTCGAGATTGATGCGGAAGGAGCCACGGTCCCCACGCTGAAGCTGAAGCAGATGAAGGAATTCATCCGCAAAAGGGTGAAAGACAAGACGATCACACCCAATGCGCTCAATAAGATAAAGAGCCTTTTCGGTGAGTCATAAGCTAACAGAAAATGAAAAGATGGATGCATCTTTTACAGCAAAAACAAGCTTGGGTTCCAAATTACAAAAAATAGCCATTCGAGTATTAGCATCGTTTATTGGGACGCTGATCACATTATTCCCCAGCAACCCCAACAACATGACACTGCCATCGCGCGACTCGGGGGTTTTCCTGTATGTTGGCTGGCGGTTCCTGCGCGGTGACATTCCCTATCGAGATGTATGGGATCATAAACCACCGCTGATCTATTTTGTAGATGCCCTCGGCTTAACTCTGACCCCCAATTCTCTCTGGGGCGTTTGGCTGCTTCAGGGGATTTTTATCTTTTTCACATTTTTCCTGTTATATAAATTATTGGATGGGGAATTTGGAACCCTTGCGGCTGTGGGCGGAACAATAGCTTTTGCAACCGGTCTGCTGACGATCCTCGCAAGAGGAAATGTGACCGAAGAATATGCTTTGCTCTTTCAAGCGCTTTGTTTTCTATTATTTGTTCGTTCATACAGGCAGGATTTTCCAATCCGCACTTCCTTCTGGATCGGAATTTGGGGGGCATTTGCATTCCTGTTCAAACAAACCACGATTGGTGTTTGGATCGCTTTTGCTATTATCTTGTTTGCAGTCCGCATCTTTCAACGCAGATCGCCTTTCCTAGATCTTCTGGCCGGCTTGACCGGGTGGTTGCTTCCGATATTGATCATTGTCCTATATTTCGCAAGTCAGAGCGCATTAACGGATTTTTGGGAGCAGGCATTTCTTTATAATTTCACCTACATCGGGAAACATGAAGGCATCAGACGATTGATCCCGGTATTCGCCAAGGGATTCCTATATCTGCAAAATGGTTGGCTTCTCCATCTAGCCATCTTGGGCTGGTTTACAGGGCTCATATATATCTGGCATAAATTAGGAAGTGCGTTTGCAGAAATCAACCCACTGATACTTATCGCAGTTATAGACCTGCCAATCGAGATCGCCCTGATCACAATATCTGGCCGTTCAATCCTTCATTATTATCTAACCCCATTGCCTGTGATGGCAATTCTGACAGCCATACTCATATATGCCACTCCAATACTTATTGAGAAAACCTCCTTTACACCCTTTCAAAGGATAAAGAATTGGGTGCCGGTTATCTTGTTGGCAATCATTGCGTTGGCTCAGATCGGGCAGATTAAATATTACCCCGAGTACGTGAGTGCATTGTCTACAAATGATCGCGTACAGGTGATTGATTACATCCTAAAAAACACGCAGGAGAATGATAAAGTCTTGATCATCGGTGCGGAAAGTGTGGTCAATTTTCTGGCACATCGTGAAGCTCCCACGCGCTATGTGTATCAATATCCGCTGGCGCTTTTGGGGAGACGCCCGATGTTCGAAGAATATTTCAATCAAATTTTAGGGAACAAACCTATATTGATCATTGACACGCGTGGACGTGATCAGCTCACAGAAAAACTTTATGAGCCGCTGCAAAAGCGATCCCAAATTGTGCGCGACGGCGTCAAATACCTTGGGGAGAATTATGAACAGGTTGCACAGTTTGGCGAGTGGTTTGTGTATCGATTGATTGAGTAGTTCCACACGTTGCTCTCAACGCCGTCCCCGGCGGCTTGAGCAGTGTGCAAAGAGATTTCTTCGACGCCTGCGCTACGCTCAGCGCGATGTATTTAACTTATGATACACTTGTTCTATTATGCAATCCATAGTTGCCATCGACATTGAATCAACAGGTTTGAGTGAAGATCGCGATGCGATCATTGAAATTGGTGCGGTGAAGTTCAAAGGTCATCGCGTTGAGGATGAGTGGTCGTCACTGATCAACCCGGGCAGGCATATCCCCGAATTCATATCAGGGCTGACAGGCATCAGCGATGTAGAGGTTCGAAATGCACCGCGTTTTCGGGATATCGCGCAGGAACTTGAAAACTTCGTTGGTGACGCACCTGTGGTGGGACACAACGTCCGTTTTGATCTGGGCTTTCTGCAAAAGGCGGGAATCCTTCAATACAATGAAGTTGTGGATACCTACGAACTTGCATCTGTATTAATGCCAACTGCCAGCCGATATAATTTAGGTTCCCTTGGGAAACAACTGGGAATCTTATTACCTGCCACCCATCGCGCGCTGGATGACGCCAGAGTTACCATGGCAGCGTTCAACCGTCTGTTTGAGATGGCGCGCGAACTGCCGCTTGAGCTGCTGGCAGATATTGTCCGCTTAAGTGAGCCGCTTGAATGGGATGCGGGCTGGTTATTCCAGGAAGTGCTCCGGGCGCGGGCCAAGGAGGGAGTCCAATCGAAGCGAGTCAAAAAGAAGGACGTGGGAACATGGTTCGATGATTCCAAATTCCCGCCGCTGATGAATCCAGATAATCCTGTTGCGCTGGATGTCGATGAAATTGCGTCAGTGCTTGAATATGGTGGGCCGTTCTCGCAGTATTTCCAATCCTTTGAACAACGCCCCGAACAAGTGGACATGCTGAGAGCTGTGTCGAACGCGCTTTCATACGGAAGCCACCTCATGGTCGAAGCGGGAACCGGCGTTGGAAAATCGTTTGCATATCTCGTGCCTGCCGCGTTGTTTGCCAAACAAAATAATACACGTGTGGTCGTTTCTACCAATACGATCAACCTGCAGGATCAATTGATCCAACGCGATCTTCCGAATCTAAGCCAGGCTCTTAATCTTGATTTTCGTTATTCTGTATTGAAGGGACGCTCGAATTATCTGTGCCCGCGTCGCTTGGAAAACCTTCGTCACTTTGGCCCACGCAATGAAGATGAAATGCGCGTGCTCGCCAAGGTGATGGTCTGGCAACTCAACAATCAGAGCGGAGATCGAAGCGAATTAAATCTCACAGGGCCGACCGAGCGTGATGTGTGGGTTCGGCTGTCGGCGGAGGATGATGCGTGCACCACTGAAACATGCATTAAACGTACCGGCGGCGCGTGCCCGTTCCATCGCGCCAAGACCATGTCGCAAGCTGCACACGTTCTTGTCGTCAATCATGCCTTACTTTTATCGGATGTCGCCACAGGCAGCAAGGTCCTGCCTGAATATTCGCATCTAATCGTTGATGAAGGTCATCATTTGGAATCGGCAACGACTAACGCGCTGTCATTCAAGTTGAATCAATTTGACATGGATCGCATGATGAAGGAAATTGGCGGGACGAACACGGGCGTGCTCGGGCGTCTGCTCGGTGAAATGAAGGATGCGCTTCGCCCCTCGGATTTCGGCATGCTTCAGAAAAGCGTCAGCCGCGCCACCGACATGACCTTCCGCATCGAGCAAATGAACCGCCAGTTCTATACCATTCTGGGTGAGTTCGCGCAGCTGCAACGTGAAGGGCAGCCGCAATCGAATTACTCGTGGCAGGCGCGCGTGTTGCCCGCCACACGGACTCTGCCCGGCTGGGACGAGGTGGAGATCGCCTGGGACACAATCGACGAAACCCTGAGCTTGTTGATCGCTTCGCTGGCAGAAATCTATAAGGCCGCAGCAGACTTATACGCCGATGGGCATGAAAATCTTCAGGATGTAATGGCAGATATGAGCAATGTGGCCCGCAGGCTCAC
>JAXIPJ010000396.1:0-4647 GCA_045402985.1 Anaerolineales bacterium | reverse complement strand
GTAACATCGATATTGTGGTTAGGATGTATGCACGAATACACCTTGATATTGTCCACCCACCAGCCCCCTGAATAGACCGCTTCATCCAGTCCCATACGCCAACGGAAAGTGGCGGTTTTTCCACTGAGGGAAGCCAGGTTGACGCGTGTACTGATATACCCGTGACTGGTACCAACAAATGCCGAACGACCTGAGAGCGGATTGCTGGCACCAGTAAAGACCGTGCCGCGATAGCCATTGAAATCGATGAGTGAACCTGCATTCAGCCAGGTCGAACCACCATTGATGCTATATTCGAGCACGCCGCCATCAAAATAATAGGGTCCAGGTGAGGGGAGATAATCTTCAAAATCATAGGCATGCGCGAAGTGCAAATAACCGTTGACCGGGACTGTAAATGAGGTCAGTCTCGCACTAGCGTCGGTGACTACATCGGGATAATCATCTGCGTATAAGGAGTGGAGACCTGATTGTGCATAATCTCCGTAGTAGGATGAATCAACCTGCCAGCGTGTGTAAGCCCCATTGCTGAAAGTCCAGTTGGAAGTGCCAGCCTCGATATCGTCGGTAAAGGTATAGGTGGGAGAAATGCCGGCGTCACATAAAGGTGCATCTGTATTGAAATTGAGCGCGGGCTGCCCATTCATCTCCACAGCATCGACGGCATCCTTGACTTCCAGGCAGTTCCCGGCCACGATCCCATTTTGACCGATCAAGTTCGAGCAGGCTTGTTGAAGAGCGTAGTACAAGTCGGAGTAATCCGAGCCGGAGATCAGGATATTGGTTTGGGCCTCGTAATAGATGGCAGCGGTCTTGACCCAACCTAGAGCGCTTACCGTTTTGCCATTGAACGTGCCGCCATCCACCATCAGGTAGACAGCTTTGTTGTTGATACCACTATTGGTGTGCACGCCACCGCTGTCATCTTCCCCTTCATAATAATTTGCACTGGACATCTTATCTGGGTCGCCAAAGGCAGGAGGGTTGATCATGCTGCGGTTCGCACCCTGACCAGAGACATCCTCACCGATCTGCCATTTGACTCCAGCCAAATCGTTGCCTAAACCATTGGTCTGGTCGTAGTACTCGCCCCACACATCTGAAAACGACTCGTTGATGGCGCCAGATTGATAATAGTAGAACAGGTTGGATTCGTTTTGTGTGACACCATGCGTAAGTTCATGGGCCACGACATCATCTGCCAGCGGGAGGCCGTATCCATCCCCAAAAACCATCTGCGTACCATCCCAAAAGGCATTGTGATACGGGCAAAAGGATGGGCTGCAATAATGTACGCTGGAGATGATTGTCATTCCGTTGTTGTCAATGCTGTCCCGGCCATGTTGGGTAGCATAAAAGTTATATGTACCAATAGCATATTTATGTACTGCTTTGGCATGGGTATCACCAGGAGTACAGTTTGGATCGGATTCATTACAAAGGAATGAACCAGGGAGTAAGGATGTGCTATTCGCTGTGTAAGTATAGACAGATGGCGAAGTCACCCAAGGTACAGAGCCTTCATATGCACCAATGTCGCAACGCCCGCCAACGGGTCGGGCAACTCCACGCTGATCGGTCGCTAAACAAGAACTGCCTCCACTCCCCGGTGTCACGGGATTACCCGCGTTAATCGCGGGACTTCCAATTCCTAAGGCATGTGTAAAAGTAGAACCGCCGTTATCTTGCAAAAGATTGAGGCGAGGATTGATGGGATTTGCGCTGGTGCCTATGAGATCACCAGTGGTTGAATTGAATGTACAACCGGAATTATTTCCAATCAGGTTATATCCGAGGGAGTCGATGGTGTCACCTTTACAGTCTGGACCATTAGTGGCCGAGTTGTTCGCCACCAAAGAATTTTTCATTTTGAAGGTAGCGGTGCTATTGTAGTAATTGGTAAAGTAAATACCGTTACCGTCGTTCCCGCTAACGGTAGTGTTGTTCAATACCACTGTGCTTTCACTGGATATTCCACCACCTCCCTCGCTAAGAGCCTGATTACCGCTCACAGTGCTATTATTAAGTGTTAGTGTTCCATTTTTGTTAAAGATTCCTCCGCCAAAAGCTCCAGCGTAATTACCTGTAATTGTGCTGTTGTTTATTGTTACTAATGTGCCGCCCCAGATAGCAATACCCCCACCATCATTCGAATAGCTACTAGTGTTATTTTGGATAAGGACATTATTCAAAACTAGCGAGCTGTTGCCGGTATATATACCACCGCCAGAGTATGGTGAATGGCCATTTTGAATCACAAATCGTTCGATTGTAGCTGAGGTAGCTGTAGTATTGGTGTTTACCGCACCCACTCCTGGGCGCGCGCCCTGCCCATCAATGACCGACGACCCATTTTGAGTGGTAAAGCCTGCATTCCAACCACCGGAGAGGGTAATGCTTTTATTTATGAGCACGACTTCATTGCCAGAACCAGTGTAAGTTCCAGTTGCTACTTTGATCGTATCCCCATTTGCCGCTTTCCCAATTGCACCATTGATCGTTAAGCAAGGAGAGGCAGTGGCGGAACATGAATTTGAATCATTTCCAGTCGTTGCCACATACCAGGTTGTTACTAACAGTGCATGCGCAGCATTGTTGATGCTTTGGTTTGCTTCTATGTCACGAGCTGTTACTCGATTGCTAGAAGAAGATGAAGATAGAGCGGGCAACTCAGGTGTTTGAACCCTGTCCGCACTTTCTGATGAATGCCACGCCGTATCAATCTGATTGAAATGCAAACTGATATTGCCGCGTTGCGCGTTGATCAGCACCAATTCGCGCAGCGGGAGGCTGTTATCCACGGAAGTCAATTCCATGCGCCAGACGAGTTCGGCGGGGCGGGCGCTTGAATGCAGAAGGCCTTCATCGAAGATCCATAACTCAGGCTCGGAAACAAGAAAATCGTTTGCAGTCTTTTGATACCACTTTATCGCGGCTTGCAGGGCAGTTTGGCGCGCCTGCTCAGCATCAATTGTTGGCTGAGTTTGAAGCGAGAGATTTTGAGACACTTCTCCATTCATCGAATACAGATCGCCATTCTCGTTCGTGTTGACGATCAACTCTCCGCCCATCACGGGAATGCCTTCATAGTTCTGCTGATAGCGAACGCTCATTCGTCCATCATCAGGATGATTGGCTTTCATCTCAGTGAGATCGCGTTCGGGATCCTTTAATCCGAATTCGGGAGCGAAGCGTTTTGCCAGCGCCATAGCGGGATCAGCTGGACGGGCGAGGGAGCCGAGGGCGCGGGATGCAGAAACAGCACGTCCACTTTCTGGACCGATAAAACTGACTCTGCCGGTCTCAGCATTGACCTGACGCCGAATCCCGTCTCCTGACTGCGCAGAGGCGGGCTGAGGTTGACTCACTGAGAGCGACATGGAAAGTATGATGATGGTTGAGAAAATGAACTGGGCGAATCTACGTGTTTCGGACATGAAAACTCCTGATTAGCTTTGGATGGATCGTTGAGGTAAATTTCGAGGTTTGAAAGACTCTTCAGTACACGGGGCAGGAGCCATACTTGTGGCTGCGTTGAAAGCAGTCACTTTAATGCAAATTGGTATTTTCCAGCCTGATGTTCTCAAATTTCCGCCCAAAATCAATCTTGGGATGTACCTTACCTAACGATATTGATTCCAAGACGAATTGTAGATTAATAAGTTACGTTAAATGGTTACGCTGTCATTTCAGGATGTTACATAGTTTCGCGTAACTTAAGAATGAGAATGGATGCACAATCTGTGGAGGAACCGTTATTGATACGCTTGTATGATTCACTTTGTCTTCGATCTGAACCGCATCGAGTGACCTGTTATTGTACGTGGTTATTTCCGTACAATAGTCAACAGGCAGGTGAGAAATCACCTGCCTGTTGACTATTGTTGTTTACGAGCTGGTATTAATTTCTTGGTGAAATCTTATGGTGCGGCGATGATGAGATAAGTGGTCATACCGACATCGTCGTAGGCGGTAAACCAGTAGTCGGTGGTGAGCTGGTTATTGGCCAGACCCAGGATCTCATTGAAACTACTCAAGTATTTGGCGCGCTCGCTGGTGAAGATGTCCACCCCGTTGGTGCTGACCACATGGACGGGTCCGCCATTGATGGCGTAACGCGGGAAGACGCGCTGTCCGGGAGCGATGGAGTAGGGGGTGGTGTTCTTCTTGACGCCATTGATGTAGACGTCCACTTCGGCGGTGAGGGTGGCATGCGGATTGCCGATGACCAGATAGGTGATCATGCCGACATCGTCGTAGGAGGTGAACCAGTAGTCGGTGGTGAGTTGATTGCCAGGGTAGCCCATGACCTCATTGAACGTGTTCCCGAACCTGGACCGTTCGCTGGTGAAGATATCCACGCCATTGGTGCTGACCACGTGCACCGGTCCGCCATTGATGGCATAACGGGGGAAGACCCGCTGTCCCGGCGCGATGGAGTAAGGGATAGCGTTCCGCTTGATGCCACCGATGTAGACATCCACTTCGGCAGTGAGGGTGGCATGCGGATTGCCGATGACGAGATAGGTGATCATCCCGACATCGTCGTAGGAGGTGAACCAGTAGTCGGTGGTGAGTTGGTTGCCAGGATAGCCCATGACTTCATTGAAGCTGTTCCCAAACTTGGTGCGTTCGCTGGTGAAGATG
>JAXIPJ010000317.1:0-2434 GCA_045402985.1 Anaerolineales bacterium | reverse complement strand
TTCTCGGCGTCCCCTATTACGCGCAGAACCTGGTATTGGTTCTTCTCGGCAGTCTGGCTTACATTCCAGTGGCGATCTATCTAAATAAATTTCAGAAAAGTCGCGAGAAATTCCATCACATACCTGTCTTCATTATGGGATATGCATTGGTCGCTTACGCCATCACTGAAACTATTCTTTTGCGTGGGGATGCAGGATACATCCCGTGGGTTGGCGTGGCTGTGCCGCTGATTGCTACCGCCGTGTTCACATTCAGCGCCTCCTATTTCAAAGCCGCGAAATATTCCTCAGGGTGGGCATGGCTTGGCACGTTGACTCTCACCATCGCGTTCGGTCAGGCATTGACTCTCTTCAGGGTCCCAGCCGCATATGACGCGCTGGCATGGGCAGGTCTGGCCGCTTTCTATATGGCCACTGAGCGAATCCTTCTCTTCAATTCGCAAAAGGAAACAAATCAGATTCAAAAATTCTGGTCTGGTTTGTTTCATTTGCCGTTCATAATATTCGCGCTCGCGTTAGCAGCGCTTGCGCTGGCATTGAGCATGCCCGAAACACTCAATGCCTTCGTAGGAATTCAGCCCGGGAATTATCTGCCTCTGATCTTTGCGCAAATCGCGGTGGTGTTGCTTGCCATTGCGTCCGCGCGGCTGTATCAGCAACGCTGGCAATTCTTCATCGAGCCTTTCATCGCCTTTCTGCCTGCCACATTATTATTTATCGCATATGGAAAACAAATCCTTGGTCAGTCATTGGCAACCCCGCAATACGCGCTGATATGGTCGGGACTGGGAATCATCCACATCCTGGCGGGAGTAATTGTCGACCGCGCCAAGATCCGCTACGCACACGGATTATATTTGGGCGGATATGTTTTGATCTCGTGGGCTGTCCTGTGGTCCATCTTCGAACGCTCGACTCTTGTTTGGACTTTGGGGCTGTGGATCCTCACCTCAATCGCCTCAGCGCTTTTAGTTCACTTCCAAAGACACCAGACCTGGGATGAACTCCTCAGACTGTTATTTGGAACATCAAAAAGCGTTATACAAAGCACAGCTCATAATGCCTTTCAATGGCTCGCTGCTTGGACCTTCCCAATCTGGTGTGTGATATTCCTGCGTGAGATCAATGTTTCAGATTCGTTCTCCTGGCTGGGATTTGTCGTTCCGCCTCTCGCGTATCTGGGGCTGGCTCTGTGGTTACGACGCGTTGACTCCACTTACAGCACTCCGCTCTTCAGCGCGGCGCAGTTCTTCACAGTTATTGGCTTGCTCATCAGCCTGCCAGCGACGATTAACTATATAAGCAACCTATCAGTAGATCAGCATGCCCTCCTCGCATTGATTATCCTGCAAACCGTCGCAGTTATCTTCTACGCATTCCATGCATGGATCTCCAAGGCACGCGGATTTGCTCACGTTGCCGCATGGCTAAGCGTTATCCCATTCACAATGGCATGGAAACTCTATGGCATCGCGTTTACCTCAATTTCCCTGGTCATACCGTGGCTGATATGGTCCACAATATTATTAGTGATCGGCTTCGCTTTGGATAAGAATAAGTTGCGCTACGCTCACGGCCTCTATCTCGCGGGTTATGCGTTGGCAGCTTACGCGCTGGCAGTTTCCACACCTGATAGGCTCAGCAACATCTACGCGTTGGCGATCACAATTTCACTCGCGTTGATCTCCTACATCCTGCTGCACTTTGGGCGGCACTATTCGTACGAAGATTTCATCAATGCGGTTTGGCAAAAAGCAAATGCAACAACACAGCAAATTGCATCAACGTTCTTCCTGTTCTTTGCTGCCTACGCTGTCCCTGTTCTGTTAACGCAGATACTGACGCACATGGAATATCCGCTTGCGTGGCGTGGAGTAGCGCTTGCAGTCGTCGCGCCGCTTTATATAGCGATAAGCTTGTTAATTCGCAATGCAAAACCGAGGAGCGCGCTTACGCTTGTTCCCACATGGGCATTGTACAGCACAGCATATGCACTCACAGCCATTGGAGCCATCGTCGCATCTGAAGATGAGCTGCTGGGAACCTGTGTATTGGCGCTCAACACAATTGTGTATGCAGTCTCGGCTTACATATTTCAGCAGGCGTTTTGGCTGTATCTCTCCACCATATTGACTCCGATCGTTGCGCTACTCGTTCTTCATCAAACCAATAGGCTCGAGTCCACGTGGGTCGCATGGATATTTATGGCCTTCGCCTACATCTATCTCGCCATCGGTCAGGTTTTCGATAGGATGAAAAAGACCGCTTCATCGGCTATTCATTCCTTCGCTGCGCCATTCTATGTGCCGGGATTCTTATTGAGCGCGTTTGCACTGCTAGCTGCAAGTAGTGAAAAGACCCTCGCGATCCAGATCTACTCGGCAGGCGTAATTTTATACGCGTTATCTGGCTGGCTCCTGCGCGAGAACTTGTT
>JAXIPJ010000068.1:0-7729 GCA_045402985.1 Anaerolineales bacterium | reverse complement strand
AGAATTGTTTACCCTGTGCCGTGACGAGTTCGAACGCGAGGCCTTCATTGACAATCTGCTTGCGGCGCTCACCCCCGTACCTCTCTCATTGGGTGAGGCGCGCAAGGGTGAAGGGAACATTACGCTGATCGTCACGCTGCGAGCGGATTTTTACGCGCATCTCGCACAATACCCCGAACTGCGCGACGCGGTGGCGCAGCAACAGGAATATATCGGTCCGATGACGACTGAAGAATTACGGAGCGCGATTGAAGAGCCTGCGCGGCGCGGACATTGGGAATTTGAGCCGGGACTGGTGGATTTGATCCTGCGTGATGTGGGCGATGAACCCGGCGCGCTGCCCCTGCTTTCACACGCGCTTCTTGAAACGTGGAAACGACGCGCCGGACACATGCTCACGCTCAAAGGCTATGCGGATGCGGGCGGTGTGCATGGCGCGATTGCCCATACAGCAGAGAGTGTCTATCAGAATCTTTCACTCAGCGAGCAGACCATCGTGCGTAATATCCTCCTGCGGCTGACCGAATTTGGCGAGGGGACGGAAGATACGCGGCGGCGCGCATCGTTCGATGAATTGATGTCACATGCGGAATCTGCCGATGAAGTGCGCGCAGTGTTGAACAAGCTGGCTGAGGCAAGACTCGTTACCTTAAGCGAGGATTCGGCGGAAGTCGCGCATGAAGCGTTGATCCGTGAATGGCCCAAGCTGCGCGAATGGCTGTCACAGGACCGCGAAGGCATCATCCTGCATCGTCATCTCACCGAAGCCGCGCACGAATGGGAATTACTGGAACGCGATGCAGGTTCGGTTTATCGCGGCGCGCGTTTGGCGCAGGCAAATGAATGGTCGGCGCTCAACCCCAAAGCGTTGAACGCACAGGAGCGGCTGTTTCTCGATGCATCAAATACTCAGGCAAAGCGGGAAGAACAGGAGCGAGAGGATCAACACCAGCGTGAACTGGGTTCGGCAATCGAACTGGCTGAGACTCAACGACAATCTGTATCCCGCCTGCGAATACGAAACCGCGTCATCACAACGGTTGGAAGCATTGCGATCATTTTGGCAATGCTGGCTGGAATGTTTGGATTGCGGGCAGAAAATGAAAAGCAACTTGCCTTCTCGCGCGAACTTGCCATCGCCGCTGTAGACAATCTTGATGTTGACCCGGAACGCAGTATATTGCTGGCATTGCAAGCCTTCTCCGCCGCCGATACTCGTGAAGCCCAGGAAGCATTGCATCAGAGCGTGCAATCCTCGCGGCTGGAATTCACATTCCCCATCCTAGCCTGGTCACTCGCCTACAGCCCGGATGGGACGCGTCTGGCGGTTGGTGTTAACGGCGGGGTAAAAGTATTGGACACGAGTACCGGAGAGGAGTTGCTCAACTTTACAGGGAACGCCGCTGGGTATTGGCCTATCACCTTTAGTCGGGATGGGAAGCGCCTAGCCGCGGGCGACGATGACCGGCTGGTGAAAATTTGGGATGCCGCCACTGGCGAAGAACTACTTACCCTTTCCGGTCATACCGAATTTGTTCAAGAAGTTGTTTTCAGCCCGGATGATACACGCATCGCTACCAGTGGTGCCGACAACACCGCCAGAATTTGGGATGCTGTTACTGGCCAGGAACTGCTCACCATCTCCGACCACACTGATCAGGTTACCAACTTATCATTTAGCCCTGATGGCACACGACTGAGTACGGGCAGTAGGGATGATACAGTAAAAGTTAGGGATGCCGAGACCGGCCAAGTATTGCTTGCTTATCAAGGTGATGGAGGCCTCTACAGCCCGGATGGGATGCGCTTTATCACACGGGATGAGTTTACGTATACGATGTGGGATATTGCGACCAGCGAGGAACTGTTTGTCCTCGACCTCGACATAGGCGTCGCTGTTTTCTATTTCAATGCCGATGGGACACGTCTGGTTACAGGAGCTCAGGATGGCGCGGTGACAGTTTGGGATCCGGCGACCGGCGATGTGCTGTTGACCTTCACATCGGCTGACAATATTTATGACTCTGCTGTCAGTCCTGATGGAAATCATGTTGCGGCATTCGGCCCGGCCGACACAGTGCAGATATGGGATGTTTCCCCCGAAGGAAGCCGCGAATTATTCACTCTCGCACCGCACGGAGGAGATTGGGTGCGAAGAGTCCGCTATAGCCCCGATGGAACGCGGCTGGCGACGGCTGGCATGAATGGAGAAGCCAAGGTGTTGGATGCCGTCACCGGAGAGGAACTCCTTACCCTATCCGGCCACACCGATTCAATTTTTGGTCTTGCTTACAGCCCGGATGGAACGCGCCTGGCTACTGCCAGCCATGATATGACGGTAAAAGTCTGGGATGCAGAATCTGGCAAACTGCTGATGACTTTAAGCAAAGAAGGGCATGGAGATGGAGTTTATGGCGGCCTTTTGCCCGGAATCCTGGATGTCACTTTCAGCGCGGACGGAACGCAGTTGGCTTCCGCTGGAGCCGACGGGACAGTTGTGGTTTGGGATGCAATGACGGGCAAGGAACTACTCGCCTTGCCCAGCAACGGCAACGCAATTATCAACCTCGCCTTCAGTCCAGATGGAAAACATCTCGTCACAAACAGCGATCAAAACGCAGAATTTCCTGCAGTGGCGACGATGTGGGACCTTGCTACTGGCAAGTCGGTATTCACCACCCCTGCCCAGGCGGACTTGCTCTTTGGACTGGCTTTTGACCAGGACGGAACGCGCTTTGCTACTGGCGCAAGGGACGGCGTTTTGAAACTGTGGGATGCGGCGACCGGCCAGGCGTTGCTCGAGTTGCCCGGCCACACCTTCGTTATCGTAGATATTCACTTTAGCGCGGACGGCAAATATATTGCCACCGCCAGTTCCGATAGCACGGCGAAACTTTGGGATGCCGAAACCGGTCAGGACTTGCTAACCTTGACTGGACACACAGCATGGGTCACGGGCATAAGTTTCAGCCCTGACGGAACACGCTTAGCCACATCCAGCCAGGATGGGACGGTGCGCGTTTATCTCTTGAAGATCGAAGAACTGATCGCGCTTGCCAAATCACGCCTCACGCGTTCGCTGACGACCGAGGAGTGCCAGAAGTATTTGCATGTTGAGGTGTGTCCCGCTCAGCCGTGACACTCCTTGAGGCAGTTATGTATGTGCTGAAAGAGGATTCATCACTCTTTCCTCTTTCGCACCCAGGTTGCAACGCCAATGATGCCCAGGAATAGTCCGCCGACGGAGGCACCCCACGAAAAAAAGTTCAGGAAGAAGGTGGACTCCAGGACGCGGATCAAGATCAAAAAGGGTAGGACGATGCCCAGGATCATCAGGATCAGGCCAAGGCTTAGAAGGAGGCGGGGGGAGTTCATCATTTGTTCTCGCGCGACATCGAATTTAATCCAATGACAATTTCATGAAGTGCGTTTCGTCTACAGGTCTGCAGGTACAGCATTTGCAATGGCATTTAACTCGGCGCTCAAAGCAGCGGGCTCCTCATACAACCAGCATTTCACGAAATGATTCGGTTCGGGTTCAAAATCTGGTGGTTCCTTTACATCACACAAGCCTGCCATGAAACGCGGGCAGCGCGGATGGAAGCGACAGCCTGAAGGCGGATTCACCAGACTCGGCGGCTCGCCCGGTGGCACCTCCTTGAAGGTATCTGCATTGCGCGCATCCGGGTCTGACGTGGCTGCCAGCAACGCAAGCGTGTAAGGGTGCAAAGGGTTATCCAGCAGGCGACGTGTCTCGGCTTTCTCGATCAGGTTGCCTGCATACATCACAAAGATACGCCTTGAAAAATATTTCACCGTCGAAAGATCATGCGTCATATAGATCACCGAAAGCCCATGCGACTCTTGCAGAACGCGCATGAGTTTCAATATCTCCACACGCACAGAAGCATCCAGCATCGAGACAGGTTCATCGGCAACAATCAGCTTCGGCTCACGCAGCATGGCGCGGGCGATCACGATGCGCTGCTGCTGACCGCCGCTCAACATATGTGGGAACTTCTGTAAAAAATCATCCACCGGATGCATTTTCACTTCGCCCATCACCTTATGAATACGCGCAAGCCGTTCCTCCTTGTTTTTCATGCCACTGATGATCAGCGGCTCTTCCAAAATCTTTAGCACATCCATAAAGGGCGGCAGCGCACCATATGGGTCCTGCTGAACATAACCAATCTTAAAACGAAAATGGCTTAAGCCCTTCCCTCTCAACCCTGATAAATTCTCGCCATCAAAAATGACATCTCCACTGGTGGGGATATTCAGCCCGAGGATCGTTTTCATGAGACTGGACTTGCCGCAGCCCGACTCACCGACGACTGCCACGGTTTCCCCCTCCTCCAGGTCAAAGCTGACGCCGTCCACCGCCTTCACATATCCCGCGTGACCGAATCCGAAGCGGCGTAATTCATACCATACATGCAGATCCTGAATGGATAGCAATGGCTCCGGTTCTTCTATTTTTGAGACATTCATTTTCACCTCATGCAATTCCGTTATCATGTCACGCTCCTTACTAAATATCGCTCCAGCCGTCCTCGCCGCCGAGGACAGCGGTTTGAGCAATATTATTTACCTGATCGGAACTTGCTGATGCCCCAGAGCAGCACGCCAATGCCCATAAAAAACACGCCCAGCCCAATGGGACCCGTCCAGAAAAAGGCAATAAATAAATCTTCCATTATTTTTCTCCAATTAATTTCTTTGTTCTGTAGCGGAACCAAAACCTGTTTGCAAACCTTTTAAACATTCCATCATGCCGAGATGGCGGCAATCATGCGTGAGAAAAACAAGCAGATTCAAACGGATACGCTCGATCTGCTTGTGCAGAATTTCATCCACATTCTCAAAGTTCGGATAGCGGGTATCCAGCAATTCAACGAATTGTTCTATGGCCGTATAGGAGGCTCGCAAATAATCGAGCAATTCATTCTTCTTTGGGATCGGCAAATTTGCTGCAACTTCATCGCTCAGGCCCGTGCCGACTGTTTCATGTGTTCCTTCAGGAAGATCCCATTTCTTTGCGAGATCTTCCTGCGCCCAAATCTCGTTCCCATCTCCAAAATCAGAGCCGATTAGAGGATAGTGCTGCAAGAGGGCGGCTTTGAGATAATCTGATTCGCGCCCCAGATGCCAGAGGTGGAATCCTATTGAAGTGCTGTAGCCTTCTGGCTTCCAATTAAGTTGCTCATCATTCAAACCATCCGCAAGATTCAACACAACTTTATGTATATCTTTAAAGGAAAGTAAAACGTCATAGAGTGCGTGGGAATCCATGGTGTTCCTCTTCAGCGTTGAATTAAGCGTGCAACCAGCACTTCACCTTGCGTCCGTTCTTTCCGAACATTGGTGGTTCCTCGTCACACTTCTCGAAGCGGAATGGGCAGCGCGCTTTGAAACGGCATCCCTTAGGCAGGTCGATCAAGCTCGGCGGCTGGCCAGTGATGAACATCGGGTCCGAGTCACTGCGCAGGCGCGGGACGCTTGCCATCAGCATCTGTGCATACGGATGTAGTGGAGCTGGGAAAAAGTCCCGGGCGTGCCCAACCTCCACGATCTGGCCCGCGTACATTACCGCCACTTCATCCGCAAGTTCGCTGGAGGTGGCGATATCATGTGTGATCAGGATAAAGGATGTGCCCAGTTCCTGCTTGATGCGTTTGAGCACGTTCATGATATTGGCCTGCGTGAGCAGGTCGAGGGCAGATGTGGGTTCATCCAGAACGATGAGGGAAGGCGAAGTGACCAGCGCCATTGCAAGCGCCACGCGTTGACGCATCCCGCCGCTTAACTCGAATGGGTAGCGCTCCACAAAATCGAGCGGCACACCCACGTGTTGAAACATCTTATGGACCAGGCCAAGTGCTGCGGCTTTGCCCAATCCCAGATGAACCATGGCAGGTTCAGCAACCTGATCGCCCACCTTGATAACCGGGTTGAGTGAATTCATGGCCGCCTGTGGCACCATGGAAATCCCGACCCAGCGCACATTCTTACGGAATTCCTCATCATCGAAAGTCATTACATCTGTACCTTGCAGATTGACATGACCTGAATATTTTTCGACATTGCGCGGCAGGAGTCTTAAGATGGCCTTGGCAAGTGAACTCTTTCCACAACCTGATTCTCCCAGGATCACCACTGCGCGGTTGGAGTCCAATGCAAAGTCAACGCCATCCACCGCCTGCACAGTTCCCGCTCGAGTCTTGAAATGTAAAACCAATTTTTCGATCTGAAGTAATTTTTGCGTCTTTGAATTCATGCATCCCTCAACTTGGGATTAAAGATACGGTCCAAGGCAAACCCAAGCATTGCGAAACCAAGTCCCGTGATCATCAGCAGGACTGTCGGTTCCAGGATCCAATAATAGTAGCCGCGGTATAAGGCACCATTACGGTTGGCATCATCGATCATCTTGCCCCAGGTGGGCAGGACCGGGTCGCCCAGTCCGAGCACTGCCAGTCCGGCCTCCAGAAACACAAAGGCGGGAACTGATAACACCAGACCCGGGATCAATAATGGGATCATACGCGGGATCATGTAAGTGAAAACGATCCTGGGACTGCTGGCGCCATATGCGCGCGCCGCTTCAATATACATGGACTCTTTCAGTTGAATAAATATGGAGCGGTAGCTGATGATGGCGCCCGTAAATATGCTGAGCGCAATCGTGGCTCCCAGAATCGTCCAGATACTACGTGAGTAAAATGTGCCGATCATGATCAGGATGGACAGGAACGGCAGCACAATGTTGACCTCAGTAATACGCTGGATCAGCGCATTGATCCAGCCACCATACCAGGCACCCACCGCGGCAATGATCATCGTAAGCATGGCAGTGCCAACCGATGCGATCAAACCAAAGGCGAGAGCTACTGGCGCGCCCCATAGCAAAGGCACCACAAGATCACGGCGCGCATGATCGGTGCCTGCCAGACCAAAGACCTGCCCATGCACAACAAGCTCCACATTGATATCTGAATCGGGCTCGAACGTCGCGCCGGTAATAAGCAGTTGATAGCGGCCTTTAGCAGGGACAGTTGCATCTGGCAATGAAAACAGGACGGGGATGACATCGTCTGTTCTAAGCTTCGCTTTCAGCTTTTCATCCTGCGAAAAACGATAGGTGTAATTCTGACCGATCGCCAGGTTCGCGATCCTGATCGTCCGGTCATCCGGCGTCAACCATTCAAGGGAAATGAACGGTTGTTTCTCATTAAAAGTGGACTTAACATATAGGATCATTTCCTGGGGATATAGATCATATTGGAAATCAAGGTCATACTTCATTGTATAAGTGGCAGTGCCTTCCGCGCCAGGCTCCACAATCTTTTCCATCGTGCCGTCTGCTGTTCTCACTGAAAATGATTCGGCGTATTTCTGCTTCGAGAAGAGATTGATCCAGGCTGGCGGGGCAAATTTCGGGTTTTGATACCAGACGTCCTCGCCACCGCGCCACATGTTAATTGCATCCTTATATGGGATCTTGATCATCGCATATATGGCGGTGAAGATCAAAAGGAAAACGACGAATAGCCCGACGATCGCAGATGGGTAATAGAGTAATTTCTTGAACGAACTTCGCATTGTATTCATATTAATTGCCGCCGATTTTTACGCGGGGATCTACAAGGGCATATATAAAATCGAGCATGAATACGGTTAATGCCAGCATATAGGCGTATATGATCGTGGAGCCGACGATGATCGG
>JAXIPJ010000138.1:0-7064 GCA_045402985.1 Anaerolineales bacterium | reverse complement strand
TGAGAGTTCATACGCAGTGCTGCCATTATCAAAATAATAGAGTTTCTTTGCTCCTACGACACTCCAATTGTTGAGGTCGCTGATAGTTATATACGACCCTTCCAAATGTTTTGCGGGATAACAATCCATCTCATGAATTTTGATCTGAATATCTTGAAGTGATTTCATGTTTGATTCGGTCAATTCAGTATTTGTTACAACCAAAAAATCAACGTCGCTATCTAAGTCAAAGTCACCTGAAGCAAGCGAGCCAACAAGATATATGCCAATGAGATTTCCTGCTAATTCAGCTCGAATGTCATCTACAAAGGCATTAAGCACTTCCCGTAATTCAGGATAAGGTTGGCTGGGTATTCTTGAGTCTTCAAGAAATTTCATATTTCACTTCAACCCAAACGAATATCGCCCAGTTCTTTCATTTGACTCATCATCATTTGTTCGAGATCGATCTGATAGGTTAGGTTATGCGCCTTAGCCAGGCCGGGAGCTATATCCCGATAAAAGCGGCAAATCACGTGAGCGGCCTGCAACATGGGCTCATACTCCATCGGACAGTACGTGGTTTGCAGGGGCGATAACTGCTCACTGGGCATGGCTTGCTCAACTTTAAAATAAGGCTCCTCTCCCCCATAGGCATCTGAAAAGTTATATCTCAAGCGAGCCAGATTGACACATATCTGACGCATTACCTCGAGTTGACCGTAGGCAAACCAGAGTTGCCTGCGTCCCATAGCCTTAATGAAATGGGACAATTCATGCCAGAACCGCTCGAGCTGTTGACGCAATATCTCGATTTGCTGAACAGGGTCTGCAACATGTAGAGGGAAAACTTCCCCGGCCAGAATACCTTTTTTATCGAGTAGTACTCGGTAAGGTCCTCCGTGGATGTTATGAAATTTGTTCTCACGACCAAACCAAATTTCGCAGTCCGCTCCGTTCGAAAATATGACGAAGTACCCATGCGGCGCGCCAAAGTCTTCTAGAAATAATGGCTGGCCCAGCTGGCGAATAAAGCTTTCACGCTCGGCCAGAAATGTCTCGTAAGCCTTATCGGTAGTGATGAAGAACAGATCCAGGTCCGAGTATTTATCAGCTTTGTCTTGAGCATAGGAGCCACCCAAAAACGCGGCTACAACCCGCTCATCTGCCTGACAAGCCGCTATAAATCGGTCTACGATATCCTGATAATTATCTGGCAGTTGCATTTTGTTCACATCCTTATCAACGATTACGTCTCAGCCTTTGGCGGACACGACCTGCTTCGTTCAAATGCGTAAAACTGTGGCGTGTCGCAGGAATTAAGAGCAGATTGCCTTGGGTATGCCGCCCCCAATACGCAGCCACCCCATAGGCTGCTGGCACGACCGCGCCTTCTGCTTTTACCCTCTCAATCCGCGCCGGTTCAACACGCTGTCGTAACTCTTCGGCTTTCACCTGCTGGACGACCTCGCGCGTGCGCTGGCCGACAGCTCGCCGATAGGCTCGCACAGCTGCTATATCAATTCCAGCACTCAGCAGAGTAATATCAGTAGCACTCATTTCAGTGCCGATGTCCCGAGTGGGAATAGTCAGACGCTCAAACCAGTGATCCGCATACAGCAGTTGATCGGTATTGGCGAGCAGCACGTTGATTGTGAGGTCCTCGGTTCGTGCAATATGCCAGAGTAACCAGGCGATAGAATGCAGGCGACCGCTGGGGATTTGCCGCAATTCCTCATCGGTCAAATCAGCGCTAATTTCGTCCTGAAACGACCAGCGAGAGCCAGGCACGAGGGATGCGGTGTGCAGCATCCCGTGTTGTTCGAGGAAGGCATGGATCGCCTCAGTATGTCGATGCGAAGTGAGGAGGCGACGGAAGTGCTGCTGTTGGTCACTCCAATATTGGCGATTGGACTCCACGCAAGCCTCCCTTTCAGATTACAGAGGTGTCTGTGCGTCTACCGATGGCAGGGACGCAATCGAAAGTATAGTCAGAACGCACATTTCTGTCGACAACTGGTTTCCAGATTGCGGGCTAACGGCTTGCGCTCATAATCAGGGACGATTCGTGCGCTAGTCGTTCCAGTCAAGCTGGCTCTCTGGAATACCAATTGAGCGGCCATAGCGTTTTGCTTCATTTCTCTGGATGCTATCACCTTTGTGATACTTGAAGACCTTGCTAGGGAAGAGTATATAAACATATAGGGCTGTAGATGCACTGATATACCAGCCCTGCAACTTGAGCGCTTTGCTCAACTTCTCGACAATAGCATCAGCTTGACTGTCATCTACTTCAAAAGATAGCGCGGTCCAAATAGCTGGCTGATCCGCGGCAGCGTTGCTTACCTGCCACGATTCTGTTTTGGTAATGTGAATCAACCCCAAAATATCAGTATCTGCGAGGCTCTCTTTAAGTAGGAGTCCATTCATCATTATGGGATTTCCTTTCCATTACGCTAAGGATAGGTGGCGTTTTATTCTTTCACACACTATAGAACTGGTAGAACTCCTGAACTGAAGACTCTAGATGCAAGACCTGAAAAGGAAAGCACTTCTCAATATCATCGAGGCGATGTTGCTTATCGAGACACCGTAAGAATTGTACAACCAAATTTTCTTTGACATGACCAAGATGGTCAATGAATTGACCCCATAGTGGAAGAAAGGGAAAATCATTACCCCCCACTTGAGCAGTTGCTAGATATTTAGATGGAAAGAGCCTGCGATATGCTTCAAGATTGTAAAGCCATGAAGCACCAATAACACTCGTGGGGTGATTCACGTCACTCTTGATATAAGCGAACATATTCTTGAGTTCAGAAAGCCTTTTACTTATTTGGTCATTCCTCAACGGACTTTGTTTTGGGGATTCGTTGTTATGAAAATGCAGTCGAATTCGATTGCCGTTGACTATTGTGTAGGAGAAACAGCCAAAAGATAAAACATGCGGTTGAGAGGAGGCTTGTTGTTGCCGTTTTAGATAAAAGCGATATGTCCACTCAGCGGTATCTACTGCTTGATGTAAGCCTTCCAAATACTCTTGCCATATTGGATGGTTAGCGTCAAAATCTCGTCCGATGCCAAATCTCATATACAAGTTGGTGTAAGGTAGTAAAGTGCTTTCTATGGATTCCTGTGTGATTTCTGAAACCTTATAAGCAAAACGCAAATTGATTTCAAAGAATTCTTTCGGATAATTCATATTTGACCATTCGTCGGACATTATTCCACAACAAGCCGCTCAATGGTTTGCGTTACTAGCGCTGGGGCGGGCGTTGACAAGATTTGGGAGCAGAAAAATACTTGACTGCCCGAAGCGCAGCGAAGGTGTGCACGTTTTGTTAGACTGTACCTTACTCTCCATTTCGTAGATCAGATAACGCGCTGGATGTATATCGTATTTCTGAAAAGACCGCTCGACACCCTTGACCCGTCGGAGATTGGGTTGAAAACCCGACACGCAGTTGCTCCAAAATCCCCAACGAGAAGTAACGGACGAAATGCCAATAATGACCATCTAGGGAATAGTGAAAAGCCAGCACATCACTGTGCCGATAGATGCGTAAATAAACAGAATGATCCCCAACGCTAACTGAATTGCAGTCATCGGAGACACCTCGCGTGACCACGGAAACGATCATGGGTTGTTGCTGAGGTGAGTATTCAAAACATAACTTGGCCCAGAGAGTATCATGAACATAAGCAAATAATGTACCGGCATCATACATGGCAGCAAACTCTACTGTGACTTTGGCCTGGAGGCTAAAGGTAGAGTCTGGGGGCACAAATAGGGCGATAGGTGCATTATCTTTGACATGTTTCCCAGTGGGATCCATGAACCAATCTGTCTGAGAGCCTGTCGTAATGCTGAGCTGTTGTTGGGTATCGCTCGTACTTTGTACAGGCTGATCCTTCCAAGTAAGGATTTCTGGAACAGAAGCTAATGTGAATGAATCGTTCATGATGTCTCCAATATTTCTGTGCAACTGTCACTGCTGTCCAACGGCTGGCATTGGCGAAGCACCCTGTGGGTTACTGGTGGGCGGGACGAGGTAACGCCATTTTGACGGAACCAGCTTCAAGCCACACAAATTGCCTGCCTGCACCCCGTTTGGGCCGTGAGCCCGACGGGGCGAAACGGCCTTGCCGCAGGCACAGGTGAAAACGCGCCTGCGAAGCGTCCCACCACCATGGCCCGGCGTACGCCTGCCCCGGTTGTTCTGTGACGGGGTTGCCGGGGATCGGGTGCGCGCTGTGTTAGGTGCACTTGGCTAATAATCACCTTACAAACCTTTAATTCTATCTTCTATAGAGGCTAAGGGTGGGAGCTGATTCTCAGGTTTATCCAGGTAGAAGTAAGAACAGCTTGACCAATCATCTTCCCGTTCGAACAGCTCGAACGGCTGTAAGTGTGTTGTATCCATTTCAATTAGATCCTTCCCCGCTTTATAAATGGGCGTTTGGGCATTACTTAATGTTTCCACATCCTGTGGCAAGATAATACCAATTTGCTGGATCGTGACGCGAATATCAGAGTGAAAATAGATTGGGTCAGGAATATGGTAGCGATAGAAACAATAGCGCATCTGCTCATGATCAGCAAGGAGGCAGCCTTGATAGAGGTTGGCATATTGCCCTAACATCCAACCAGTACCAATGTAGTCTTCAGTGCCTGTTCCACTCAATGAAGGGAGCAGCCCATCGCCATCAAGATATATTTTTACTTCGCCTTCTCCCCACCAAGATTTGCCATAGCGTTTCTGATTGACAATTACACCAACGTTCACTCCCAAAAAGCGTCCTTTCCCTTCGATCTTGGGAAGGAGTTCATAATCTTGTTGCATTTTGGTGGGGTTTTGCCGATTGAAACATGCGTGAAAATAAAGTGTATCTTCTCCATGCTGGTCGCCAATGGTGAAGTCAACATCATAAAAAAATAATTGTAAGTCGGTGTCGCTATCGTTGGTAACCACCAGTTTCATGCCAGTCTTGAAGGGCATAGGCACATAACATACAAAGCTCCTCCCTTCAGGACATGCAAACAAGTCGGATTGGAAAGCGGCGGTTTGTCCAAGTCCCATTCCAAAAAAGTCACCGAATGGAGCGCTGACCGCTGGTCTTTTGGCGCCATCCCAATAAAAATCAAGCCTGAGACCCCGTAGCATCTTGGGGCTTCGATCAAAGATCGTGACCCAAATTCTTCTTACTGTTCCACTTGTACCAGATATTTCCGCCAAAACGCGTTGTTCTCCAGCGGCCAACGGGAACGCCGGGGATCCTTTTCGCCCTGCATTTGCCTTGCCAGCTTGACCCTTCTCTCCCGTAGGATTCTCTGGGCTAGCCCAGCGTGTTTCCACGTTGCCAGGAAATTTGTATAAAGACTGATTACTGCTGGATTCCATCATATACAACTCCATATCTAGCGCCTAACGGTTGGCGTTACGCCCCTTCGGGTACTGGTGGGCGGGACGAGATCACGTCACTTTGACGGAACCAACTCCAAGCCACGCAAACTGCTTGCCTGCACCTTGCCGCAGGCACAGGTGAAAACGCGCCTGCGAAGCGTCCCACCACGCCAGCCCCGGCGTACCTTGCCGGGGATCGGGTGAACGCTGTGTTAGGCAGGCTCCAGATAGTCTCTCATATAATAAGCTAACCCGATACTCCGAAAATCAAACATTAATGAAAGAAATCAAAGGGTCTGAGTAACCACAAGAATAATGTCTCGGCTAGTTTAATATCGGAAATATTTTCGTCTTTATAATATTGACTAACCTTTTCTTTAGGGCATAAGAGACACCATGCCCCTGTTAATTCTGATAAGAATTCTATTGCATTTTCGGGAGGCAATTGATCAAGTAAAGACGACAATTCAGCGGCTATTTCTTGAGAAGCTTTTGTTTCTATATGATTAAACGATGGAACTTTATCCCGAGAATGATAAAGAGGTTCGCGATGTATCACTGTATAAGTCTGGTTAATAAACTTGTCATACGCGGTTTGGTATTCGCCTGCATCCTTGTAATTTCTGTGAACCCAAGATACTAGAGTGTTGTAAATAGTGAGCATTACCGTATTAGCATCTAATACAAGTAAAGAATAGAGATACTGGTATAGCTGCTCTACAGACATTCTCGTATCAGACATTTAATCAAGTCCAATTTCCACACAGACAAGCTTGTTCGGAATGAAGTTTTGTGCCTGCCTAACGGCTCGCGTTAGCGGCGGCTTGGGAGAGAAAGGCTCAGAAACGGAAACCAGCCAAAGTTCAGAAAAGCTCCAAAAATCGCGCAGAGTCCCCGCCGTCCAGTGCACGCTGTGTTGGGCGGCGTGCTTGCCATGAAGAATACAATGCTATTCCTTAATGACACCGAAAGTCAAAGCCTGCCGGATATCCATAATCCACAAGCGAAAGTTTGAACACCAACTGACCATTATTCCTGACTTCTTGAAATTCTACAATGGGCTCAACTGGTGAATGGAGACCTGTTGTCCAAAAGTCATCTCTACCTTGTGGTGCGCTCCGAACGGGTGGCAATTCTACACCAGCATAATACGCCTCAATTTCCTGGCGGCCCAGACTCGTCACTATGGTCTGTTCCGCGACAAAATCACAATGGTTGCTATTTCCCATGAGACCGACTTCTGCCTTTTGATTCAAGACCTGAGTTTGAGGTGGTAATGGGTGATTGTAGAGATTATTGGCGAATCGTGACAATTGAGAGTTGTTCGACGCGACAGGAATACCCAACGGCAGAACACAACACAGGGCCGTGACACCGAAGGGCAAAATGACCCAAACAATGCCTTCAGACACTTTCGGTAAGCGTTTATTGCCCAGAGTATTTGCAATGGCAAAGACGGCTGAGATAACACTGACGAAGATAAAGAAGAAAATAGCAGCAGCTAACATTTAATAACCTGTCTGTGTCGGAATGCCCGCCCAACTATGATTTATACAGACTCATGCTGTCAAACGTCCCTGTGCGGGGTGTTATACAGAGTTACTCTGTATAACAGACTATCTGCAAATTCATGGTACCCGAAAGGCAAAAAAACACCGAAGCTCATCTCTGGCTTCAGCG
>JAXIPJ010000411.1:0-2268 GCA_045402985.1 Anaerolineales bacterium | reverse complement strand
CCGATCCAATTACGACCTGCATCATCTCGAATAAATTGTCTATTACGGCTTTACCACCCTTTCCCGCATCACATACCGATTCACTCCTCCAAAGCGATACTTGTATTCCTCATCCCCGCGCATGAAGTCGAATTCGTAGCGTCCGTTTTCGCAAACAAACCAGAACGGTTCTAAACCATGCGGGTTAAATATGCTGGACTCCTAACACGGAGGAGGAAACTCATGGATTTCGGCAAACTTTTCCAATCAGTTGAAGATGCTGTTTACGAAGTGATGGTGTGGATCCTGTTGCTGCCCAAGACGCTGATCTGCTCCATGTTCAGGCCGAGGTGGGCTATTGACTATGTCAATGAGGAATGGGAAAAGAAGCCCGAAGACCGCTTCGACGAGTTTCTATCACCCGTGTTGTTGTGGCTGATCGTGGCAGTTTTGCCACTCACGGTTTCCACGCTCGTGCAGAATGGAAACATCAAAACAATTCAAGATGTGGTAAGAGCATTGCACGATGGCCTGCTGTCACAAACATTGTATGCGATGATCATTCCGTTTACGTATATCACCTGGATGGAATGGATGAGCAACCGTCCCATCAGAAAGTCCACGCTCAGGCGTTCGTTCTACATCCACTGTTACGCGCTGGCTCCTGCGCAGTTCATTTATGGGGTATTTGCTATTCTTACCATCTGGAATCCTCTTTTTATTCTCTTCCAGTTTCTCAGTATTATCCTTCTCGTCATTTATGAAATTTTCGTTTTTCAGTCTGAATTAAAAATCACTTAAGGAAAAGCATTGCTGTATGCGCTTGTCACGCAATTGGTTTTTGGAACACTGATGATTTTATTGATCAGGTTTTATATGTCTCCTATGTAATCAGGGATTGGTTTACGGCTTTAACACCCTCTCCCTTATTTTGTTTTTATAGGCCCAGAAATTTCTTTGCAAAACGACGGACTAATTTCGTCAATTCAATTGCTTCTTTTGCGTCTTTTGCATTCGGTCCTTCGCCGGGGTAGCGGGTGCGGATGGCATAGTCCGTCAGTGTATTCAAATGCTTTGGTTCTATTTCGAGAAATATTCCAGCCGCTGAACAAAGATTATTCAACATCAAAAGATCATGAGTCTTTGGAAAGTCTGCACCTTTGGAGATAAGCAGGGCTTTCATATATTTTTCAGCGCATTGCTGTGCGTGAAAACATGCGCCTGAAGCCAATGGTTTTTTACATTGTAAAGCAGTGCGCGCTAGAACAAAATCCTCTTCGGCGCTTGCTGCCCATGCACGCGGGTCATTTACTTCGGTCATATAAAACTTTGCCGCGGGTTAGTATTTCCTGTAGAAAGAAGTCACCTGTTTTGAGAGATTTTTCTACTTCCTTGGGCGTTTTGACAAGAATGTCCACAGGGAATGGTCTTGGCAGAAGCAAACGCGATACCGCCCAACTTCTCTCTTTGAGTGATGCGCTTGTTTTCATAATGACCAGCAAGTCCACGTCACTGTGTGGGCTGGGTTTCCCATATGCATATGACCCGAAAAGGATGACTTTTTCAGGTCTTAATTCAGCAACTATTTTTTGAATGGCAGGACGCAAAGATTTGCCCACTGAAACTTTCAATCCCACTGGTATAGTTTCAGGATGGCGTAATCTAGAGATCTTTACAGGGTACATTGCAGTAGTCATATTGTGTACATTCTATATCAATTTGTATATCTAAGCAAATAATTGTCTGATTTCATCCCGCCGAACCTTTTGACATTACGGCTTGACTACCCTCTCCCTCATCACATATCGATTCACCCCTCCAAAGCGATATTTGTACTCCTCATCCCCACGCATGAAATCGAATTCGTAGCGTCCGTTTTCGCAACACCATTGGATCGTATGCGCGAGTAGAACCCAGCCAGGGGAAAGTTCCATGTGTTCGCGGCTGACGCCTGAGTTATATCCCCATAATTTATTTTTGTAATCGAAGTTGAGCGACGCCGCAACCTTGACGCCACCGATCTCCAAAAAAGCAAGCCAGAGATAGCCCTGTTTAAACGCAGTGCGGATGGTCACCGTCATTTGTTCACGCATCAGAGGTGTGAGAAAGTTTGCCTTGTTGGGGTCCTGCGTCATGAGATGGAAGAAATCATTGATCTCCGTTTCAATGTCCGCATTTTTATCAACGATCATAAAACGGACGTTCAACTCGGACTCTGCGGCTCTGCGCATTTTGCGGCGGATCTCGTGACGTTGTTTCTTGTCTATGCGCGCGAGATATTCTTCGAAC
>JAXIPJ010000461.1:0-6898 GCA_045402985.1 Anaerolineales bacterium | reverse complement strand
TAAAGGCAAGGTCGTGACTCCCGCGCGCGGGAAGGAGAACAAACCCGCGCCGAAGAAGAAAACGCCGCCCGCCTCTCAGGCGCCCGAACCTGCTTACCTTTCCTGGTGGGAGACTCTCACCCCGGAGCGTAAACTGGATGTCGTCGGCGCGATCATGGCCGTGGCGGGATTGCTCATTCTGCTCATTTTGTTTTCCGCACAGCGCAGCGCCCTGACCGGGAACATGATACGCGTACTCAGGCAGATCATTGGCTGGGGGGTATACATCCTGCCGGTGGCGTTGATCTTGATGGGCCTGTGGCTCATTCTGCGTCGTATTGAAAAACTTCCCCCTCTTTCATTGGAACGCGCTACAGGCATCATTCTGTTTTTCCTGTGGCTGCTGGCAGCCATGCATTCCATTATTGCCGCGCCCGATATGGCTGGGCAGGCCGCAATTGATGGCGCAGGCGGTGGATACGTGGGCAGTCTCTTTGAGCGCGCCCTTTTCAACAGCTTTGGCACAGGTGGAGCTGTTGTAGCATTAATCGCATGGCTGCTCATCACGTTGACGATGATCTTTGATATTTCGGTTCAGGATCTGTTCCGCTGGGTCAGGCCACTCGCGGTAAAAATTCGCGCAATACTGGATACGCCAATCGCACAAAGCAGGCCAGGCATTCCGCCCAAAGATGCAGGGGCTTCGTCTAATGGGTTTACTCCACTGGACCGACCAGAGGCTGTCGCGACAACATCCGCGCCCGGTATGCCAGTGACAACTGTCAGATCAGCTGAGACTATCATCCACTGGCAGCTGCCCGACGTAAAAAACATTCTGGATTCGGGTACCGCGCCCATCCTCAATGATGAGTTCATTCAACAACGCGCCATTTTAATTCAGGAGACGCTGGCATCCTTCGGTGCGCCGGTACAGGTGGTTAAGATCAATCGCGGGCCCACAATCACGCAATTCGGAGCGGAGCCGCTCTTCGTCGAGACAAGAAACGGACGCACGAAAGTGCGCGTCAGCAAGATCGCATCACTGGCAGATGACCTCGCTCTGGCGCTGGCCGCGCCGCGCATCCGTATTCAAGCACCGGTACCGGGGCATAGTTATGTTGGCATCGAAGTTCCGAACGATGAAACGTCGCTGGTTGCATTGCGCGACCTGCTCGAAAGCGAAATATTTCAACGTAACCAAAACCCGCTGCGGTTCGCGCTCGGCAAAGACGTAACAGGCCACCCTGTCAACACCACACTTGAGACCATGCCGCATTTATTGATTGCAGGCACAACCGGTTCAGGCAAATCCGTTTGCGTCAACGCCATCCTCACTTGTTTCCTCATCCATAACACGCCGGATGACTTGCGTTTGATCTTGATCGATCCCAAGCGCGTGGAACTGACCAACTATAACGGTATCCCTCATTTGCTTTCACCCGTGGTCGTCGAGATGCAGCAGGTGATCAGCGCATTGCAATGGATGATGCGCGAAATGGACAAGCGTTATCACATGTTCGCGCAGGTCGGCTCGCGCAACATCACCGATTACAACGCGCGTATGAAATTGCAGGGAATGAAGAAACTGCCCCTCCTCGTTATCGTGATAGACGAACTGGCGGACCTGATGATGATCGCGCCCGTCGAAACCGAACAGATCATTACGCGTCTCGCACAGCTGGCGCGTGCCACCGGCATCCACATGATCCTGGCAACGCAACGTCCATCTGTTGATGTGGTGACAGGTTTGATCAAAGCCAACTTCCCCGCGCGCATTGCTTTTGCAGTGGCATCCAATACAGACAGCCGCGTCATCCTTGACCAGCCCGGCGCCGAGCGATTGCTTGGCCGCGGTGACATGCTCTTCCAGGCACCAGATGCACCCGCGGCGGTGCGCTTGCAAGGTGTGTTTGTTTCAGATCACGAAATTCAAAACCTGGTGGAATTCTGGCGTGCCCAAGCTGGCGGGGCAAACACATTTGTTACAACTTCT
Source organism: Anaerolineales bacterium (assembly GCA_045402985.1). Taxonomy (GTDB): domain Bacteria; phylum Chloroflexota; class Anaerolineae; order Anaerolineales; family Villigracilaceae; genus Defluviilinea. The sequence goes on along the minus strand of JAXIPJ010000461.1, from coordinate 4,926 downwards.
GGACATGTCCCTGCGGGTATTCCCAACTCTGGCGTGCCGCTCAAGCAGACTGCAATGTTCGAAGATATGTCCGCGCCGGCGACAAATGCAGACGCTCTCCTCCCGGAAGCCATTGACCTTGTCCGCCGCGAGGGACGCGCATCTGTATCCATGTTGCAGCGTCGTATGCGCATCGGGTACACGCGCGCCGCCCGCATCGTGGATATGATGGAAGATAAAGGCATAGTTGGTCCACCGGAGGGCGCCACGCAAATACGCCAGGTATTGGATTATGGTCCGACTATACCCCCAAAGGATGATGGGGCGTAATGCAATTACACTATTCATCCTCAGCGAAGCGGAGCGCAGCAGAAGGATTTGATATAATCTTACCAACACGCCCTGGTAGTTCAATGGACAGAACAAGGCACTCCTAAGGCTTAGATGTGGGTTCGATTCCCGCCCGGGGCACAAACGACGGCATGAATATGGATGATTAAAAATCTTTTAAGTTTAAAACCCTTGCAATCTAAAAGAATTTATAGTAATATAGACAGCGACGAACACTAGGGTGCCCCCCTCACCCTGGTGTTCGTCATTTAACGAACAAAATAAGAGACCCGCTTCATGTGAAGCAGGTCTTTTGTTTATCCGGCTATTTCTCTGAACACTTCAGCAAAGCGCTCAATTTCATCCAGCGTGTTGTAATGCACGGGGCCAACCCGGATCATTCCTCCGGCCTCCAGCAAACCCAATCGCTCCACAATGGCCAGCGCATAATTGTGCCCGTTCCAGACGTAGATGTCCTGCGCACCAAACGCCTCTGCCACTTGCTCGGGGTCTTTTCCTTCCAGCGTAAATGAAACTGTCGGCACGCGCTCATGCAGACGGTCCAGATCTGTGACGCCGTAAATCCGCGCCCCCGGGATGGATTCGATCACCTTGATCAACGCGCGTGATAATTCGGATTCATACGCCTGCATGGCGGACATTGCCTGTTTAAGGAGAAGCCTGCGACCGGTGAATCCCGCCTCCTTCCACGCCTGAGCCTGATCTCCTCCGAATTGCATCCCCAGCCATTCGAAATATTCCAGCGCGCCCAGCACACCCGCGATGCCTTCGTGGTTCTGTGTACCTGTTTCAAATTTATAGGGCATTTCGTTCGACGCCGGACGTACCTTATAAGCCTTCAATTCATTGAGCAGGTCATATTTTCCATATAGTGCGCCGGCATGCGGACCAAAAAACTTGTACGAGGAACAGGCCAGAAAATCACAGCCGATATCCTGCACATCGATTGGGCCATGCGGCGCGTATTGCACTGCATCGATATAGACCAGCGCGCCAGCATTCTTTGCCATTGCCGTTAACTTCTTAACGGGATTCACCGTCCCCAACAAATTGGAAGCATATCCGAACGCCGCGATCTTCGGCTTGCGTTCCAATGCTTTTGCAAAATCATCGAGATCAAGCGTGCCGTTCTCCACGTCAATATCCACCCAGATCAAATTACAACCTTTATCCTCCGCAACCAGCATCCAGGGGGCGATGTTGGCGTCGTGGTCAAGCCGCGTCACAAGGATGTTATCTCCCGCTGTTAAGTTTCTTGCAAGCGAGCGCGAGATATGCAACGTGAGAGTTGTCATGTTGTTGCCGAAGATGATCTCTTCAGGCCGCGCGGCATTGAGAAAATCTGCCATGGCCGCATGGGCTTCATGCAATATCTCATCTGATCTGCGGCTGGTCTCAAACCTGCCTTCATGATTGGCATTACATTCAAGTAAATATCTGTTGATACGTTCAAGGCTATGCTTTGAGATCTGTGTTCCCGCGGGGTTATCGAAAAAGATCGCGGCGCGCTCAAGAGAAGGGAATTGCTCGCGAACAACACTCACATCAAGCGACATGGTTGACTCCTTTGATTTGAATTCAAGTAAAAATGATTGTATACTACCGCTGCTTGCTCGCATAATTTGCTAAATGGGCGGCACTTTGTAATTGTACTCTTTACGGAAAGGAAACTATGACAGAAAGCAGCTTGAATGCCATTCATAATATTGATAAGGGTGCACCTCGTCCCGTTGTGAGACGCGCAATGATAGGCGCGCTGTATGGCTTACTGACTGGAACAGCCTTTGTGCTGATGTCTGCTTTTATTGATGTCTTGCTTCACCCCAACCTACCTCTGGGCGTGGATTGGACTTTAATGTCTACGCGCTGGATATTAATTGGGCTGGGACTTGCGTTGATCGGTGCACTGACCTGCCTGTTCAACGAAACCTGGGCGGGATTGCTGGCTGGTGCCATCACCGCGGGCTTGATCGCATTGACCAGTGCATTATTTTTTTCTGCCACCAACACGGCGTTAAAAGTCATGGTGCTGGTGTTTACGCTGGTGCCTATGGCCGTCATGTCTTTGCCCATCGTATGGATCCTGCGTCGTCTGACTGAAAGACACGCGGCGGCCATATATTCGGAGCGCTCCTTGGCGCGCATTGTTATGCTGATAGTGATAGCGGTGGCGTTAGGCGCGGCAGGCGGATACTTTATGAAGATGTCAGGGAACGCGGCGACAGCGGTGCGTTATTTGCACGACACGCTGCAATCTGTAAATGTGAATGACACAAAAGAGATAAGTGAATTGCCCGGCTGGCAGGAACACGCCGGCATGCGCTACGAACTCTTCCAGAAGAAGTCTGAGGCCTCAACAGAAGGTTATGATGTGCGCGCTGAATACGAAGATGGATATACGGTGCAATGTACGGTGGTAGTCTACCCGGGGTTCAATACTAATCTATCAGCCTGCGAATCAAATGATAAGTGATGCGTGTTGCATAGATTGATTTCGGTCCCTCTATATAGCAAACAAAACGATCGCACCTACTGCCAGCACAATGCCAACAACCTGCCAGCGCGAAATGTGTTCGTTGAGTAACAACCACGCCAGGACCACCGTCGCACCGGGATACAACGAACTCAGGACGGCAGAGATATCGAGCCGTCCTGTTTGGCTCGCTAGAATGTAAAAGAAGTTACCCGCCAGATCCAGCGTGGCATTGATAAGAACTACCTTCCACGCATCGCGCGGGACGCTGAGCGGTTCGCGCCGCGCCAACACGAAGACCAGCAGAAGCAGAGTTCCTGCAACACGCGAGACGATCATTGGCCACAGGGTGGCATTGCTATTCTGAGTCGCATTGTGCATAAAGATGAAATAGCAGCCAAACCCCACTCCCGCAAGAATCGGGAGGCGCAGATCAGATAAACGGCTAACGTGAAAGCCTTTCGTCCTGCTCCCTTGTGAAATCAACCAGACAGCCGCAAGCGCGAGCGCGAATCCGATTAATTGCAGCAGGCTTGGCAAACCTTCTGTAATGGATCCAACAATGACAGGCAGCAGAGCCGCAAACAAAGCCGAAACGGGCGCGGCAATGCTCATCTGTCCTTTGACAAGGCTGTAATAGAGGACAAGCAAACCAATGGAGCCAAGCACCCCACCGATAGCTGATGCCCATAGAACTCTCGCAACAGGGAGATCTTCCGGATAAATAAAGAAAGCCACGATCAGCACGAACAACCCGAAGAAATCGGCGTAAAAAACGGCGCGGTATGCGCCAACTTTTCTACTTGAGAGACCACCTGCAAAATCTCCCGCGCCCCACGAAAGGGCAGATGCAATGCCATAGAGTATGGAAAGCAAGTTGTGGCTCCTGTGACTGCATTGTGTCGGAATGCGGACTTAAGTCCGCTAGTATAAAGACCTAAAACTTGTCGTCCTCAAACAGATCAAAGATCGGAAAATCTCGAAGATAATTTTTCAGCCATACTTCTCCACCATTGCGTAAATAATGGCGATAACTGGAGAAATGCCAATCTTCAGGGTTCTGCACATATCCATGTTTGACGGGATTGTTATGGGTGTAATTAAAGCGCGTCCAGAAATCACGTTCGCCTCTAATGCAGGTATCCCAATAACTATGCCAAACCTTCCGTCCCCGTCTTTGGTCAAGGGAATTCAATTCATAAGAAGTTCGCCCGTTAAGACGCTTCATAAAAACACCAAGATCATATCCAAATACCGGAAGAAAAAGGAAATGGTAGTGATTCGGAAGCACAACCCAGGCAGTTAATTTAACCTTGAATTCCGCGATCAATTCCTTGAATATATTTACCCATAAATCGAGATGTTGATCGGAGGACAAAACATATGACTTGTCGACCGTGGAGGCGGTCACAAAATACCAGGCATCATCCACGTAAAGATGCGGTGGACGATGCGGAGACGTTGACCATCTCATGAGACCACCTTTTCGAAATGCAGTTTCGGAATGCGGACTGAAGTCCGCATAGATAGGCAGACCAAAGTCACATGAACAAGCAGACTAAAGTCTGCATTCCTATTTTCCTGCCGCGCGTGCCCGATCCAAAACTTTCTGCGCGTTCTTCAACAGAGGCATGTCGATCATCCTGCCATCCAGTGCGTACGCGCCTTTACCTTCTTTTTGGCTGGACTCAAATGACTCGACGATCCGTTTTGCATACTCAATCGCTTCATCGGATGGAGTGAACGCCTCCTGCACAGGGACGACTTGATTCGGGTGAATGACCTGTTTCCCGCTGAAGCCGAGTCCTGCTCCCTGCTCCGCTTCGACGCGTAATCCCTTTTCATCTTTGAAATCAATATAGACCATGTCAATCGCCTGTAGATCATTCGCCGCGCAAGCCGTGACAACTGCCGAGCGCGCGTATAACACTTCGGTTGCTTCCTTCGTACGCGTCGCGCCCACGGATGCCGCGTAATCCTCCGCGCCGAAGATGATCGCTTCAAGGCGTTTATCTGACTCAGCGATCTCTTTGAGGTTGAGGATTCCTTTTGCAGTTTCGACGCCGATCAATAGACGAATTGCTCCAATATTCAGATTGCTTGATAATTCATAGCTTTCAATA
>JAXIPJ010000353.1:0-22775 GCA_045402985.1 Anaerolineales bacterium | reverse complement strand
CTGACGACTTTGTTTCTTCTCTTCAATTCCCCAGCTAATGATTTTGACCAGATGAAGACGAATGATTTGCGGGTCAAGACCGCGAGCGAATTCTTCTCCGCCACTTTCCAACAACTCGGCATCTGCCAGCATTTCAATTGATCGTGGTCGCCAGGGTGGCAATACATCATCAACCACAAAAGCCACCCTTGGATGCCTACCCGCGTCTCGCCATTTTTTAGTCCCGGCGATATTATGCCCGCCAATCTCAATTGTATCGGTCGCGGGATTGTGGCGAAAACCAACAGGAACGACATGTGGATTTCCCTCTGCATCCACAGTCGCTAAACGCCCCAATCGTTGCTCATGCATGTATTCGAGTTCGTTTTTCGTAAAGATGCTCATACCCGCTACTCCTTTCTACGTCCTGAAACTCATATTTGCACCGGATGTAATATCACCACTGGAATCTGACGGCTGGTCTTTTTTGTATAGTTGTCATAGAACGGTGCTAACTCGACCAAACGTGCCCAAAGTTGATTGCGCTTATCTGGCCCAGCAACTTCTGCGTTTACTTCCATTCGCTTACCTTTGACCTGGATGGTCACGTGTGGCTTATGCTTCAAGTTATGAAACCAGGCGGGGTGAGTCTTAAACCCGGCATTTGAGCCAATGATGACGTAACTGCCTTCCTCGTCCCGAAAATAACCAAGAGGGGTCGTTCGTTGTTTGCCAGATTTACGTCCTTTTGTGGTCAATAGCAATACATTGAGCCCGGACAGCCTTCCGCCAATTCTTCCGCTACTTATCTTATATAGCTGAGTGCCAATAGCCATAAAGATTTTCATAAGGATTCTAAAGAATGACCTCGCCATGCATAACTCCTTCTCTGTAAGAATGGACTTCTCAAACCAAATGGTGAATTGAGTGTAGCGCGATCACGTTTTATCCGCATCAGCAGGATGGGTGGTAGATAGACTAGTCTTTCGGGGAGGTAGTTTATAATCGAATCATGAAGTCCAAATTGAGGCTTAATGCAAGAGTATTCCCCATCATTGGTTTAATCGCGCTAATTATGCAAATCATTGATCCCTCACGGGTATGGGTGATCCTGCTGATCGGCATTGGCGGCACGTGGTTGGTCTGCTGGTGGTGGGCACGCGGACTAGCGCGGTCGCTACACTTTGAACGCGAAATGCGCTATGGCTGGGCACAAGTCGGTGACAGACTCGAAGAGCGTTTCACATTGCGCAACGACTTTGTGTTCCCTGCCACCTGGGTGACCATGCAGGATCATTCCACATTGCCTGATCATAAGGCCTCCATTGCTACAGGTGTGGATGGATCCAGCACATCGCAGTGGAAGATCCTGAGTCAATGCACCCGACGTGGGCTTTATACACTGGGTGGAATGACTCTTGAAACGGGCGATCCTTTGGGAATCTATACGATCACTTTTGAGGATCCCACTTCATCCACTCTGCATGTGATGCCACCTGTGTTGGCTCTGCCCAGATTCCAAATCCTTTCCAGTGGTTGGGCTGGTGATGGGAAGACGAGTCCACGTTCGTTTGAAGAAACCATCGATGCGTCTCATACGCGCGAAATGACTCCCAACGATCCCATGCGTTGGATCCATTGGAAAAGTACCGCGCGCTACGATAAATTCTATGTGCGCCAGTTTGAAGGCACACCCGCCGGTGATTGGTGGATCCTGCTTGATCTCCACAAAGATTCGCAACTTGGAAAAGGCTGGGATTCCACGGAAGAGCACAGCGTGATATTAACATCCTCACTTGCCGCGCAGGGATTGAGAGAGGAACATCCTGTCGGCCTGGCTATAAATGCCCCAGAGGCAAGCTGGCTTGTGCCGCGGCGTAATGAATATCAGCAGCGCTCGCTTTTGAAATCACTTGCGGTTGCCTCCCCATCTGAAATGGGACTGAAGGAATATTTGCGCAGGGTAGGCAAAATGCTGGGCAGTCATTGCAGTCTGTTGATCGTCACTGCCTGCGCAGATCTCGAGTGGACTCAATCCCTTATCCCGTTGATGTGGCGCGGCCTCCTGCCCACGGTCTTTTTACTGGACCCCATCTCATTTGGTGGCACAGAAAGTACAGCCGCCATTACGAATGCCCTGCAATTGATCGGTGTGCCCTGTCATGTTATTCCGCGCGAAATGCTGGATAAGCCTCAGGCGCGTCCCGGCCAGGAAGGTGAATGGGAGTGGCGCATTTCCGGCACTGGGAAGGCGCACCTGGTGCATGCGCCGATCCATTCCGATTGGCAGAGGCTGGAATGATCCTGCGTTTGCTCGGGAAAACATTGACGGTAAATGCGTTGGGGCTGGTGCTTGTGATCCTTGCATTGCAAATATTGACGTATGGAGTTTCATCGTCTCTCCGTGATACTGATACAACATATTTATTTCCGATTTGTCTTACCGCCGCGCTGGTCGGCTTGGGATTAAGCAAAGGCAAATTAAACGGCCTCCCGGCCTCAGTCGCGATTGCCGCGCTGGGTTTCATCGGCATGTGGATCATGGGCGCAGGACTTGTCTCTCCGTTGGTCGGTCTACTGAAGTCCGTTTCAACTGTGATCCCGCAACTCAACCCGGCTTTGCGCACACCGGTTGTCGTTGACCAAGCTGCGATCATGGCCGCATGGGATGTTATCGCTCAGGCATCGCTCGCGCTGACGGCGCGCTTGCAGAGCTGGATGATCGCCCTTTCTCAAAATGTGAATGTGAACGACGCGCTGGTGCGCAACATGTTGTGGACGTTGACCATGTGGTTTACTTCCGCGTGGATCGGCTGGTTCACCGGACGGCGTAACGCCATCGCGGCTTTGCTGCCAGCCATCACATTATTGGCGGTAGTGACCTCTTATAGTGAATACAAAACTGAAACCATCTGGCTGATGGTATCTGTTCTCCTGCTGTTGATGGGGGTTTGGAATTACAAGAACCATATGCAACAATGGGAAACGCGCAAAGTGGATTACTCCGAAAGTATTTTATATGACAGTGGCCAGGCTGTGTTCTTTCTTACCTTGATCATTGGAGTGTTGGCTTTTATCACGCCATCCATTTCATGGCGCGACATACGTGATTACTTCCGTGAACGTGATCGGCCATCCAAAAATGAAACCGCCAGTATTCTAGGCATTCAAGAGCAGCGCACTGGCTCACAAAGTTACGCTGCGAAAAAGCCTGAACTACCGCGCGAACATTTATTAGCCGGTGGTTTTGCTCTGTCAGAAAAGATCGTCATGACGATTCGGACTGGCGAATTGCCGCCTCGTGCAGATTCATTATTGGTGATGAGCGTTCCGCGTTATTACTGGCGAAGCGTCACTTACGACCAATATGTTGGCGCGGGCTGGCTCACCAGTTCTGCGCCTCCACAAACCTATCAGGCGAATACCCCTCTCGTGGCCGGATTTCTGGATGGATACCGTCTCGTTCATCTGGATGTAAAAATGGAGCAGCCCGAAGGAAAATTATTCTGGAGCGGGATACTCTTCAGCGCGGACGTCCCCTTCACTGCGAACTGGCGCCTCAGACCGCAATCTGGCCTGTTCGCTGATCAATCGGCTTTGCTCCAGGCGGACATGTTCGCTGCCGTCAGCAGTGCAGACTCCTACATAGCCGAGTCTTACGTTCCCATTATCAGTATCAGGCAACTGCGCAGTGCCTCTACCGAGTATCCCGAGCAGATCCGTGAACACTATCTTGGGCTGCCACAGTCTGTGCCTGAGCGCGTGCATCAACTTGCGCGTGAGATCGTGGCTGCCAAGCCCAACCCGTATGACAAAGCGAAGGCTATTGAAAACTATTTGCGCACATATCCCTACGACCTTGAAGTCTCGGCGCCACCAGAAGATCAGGATGTTGCGGATTATTTCCTGTTCGACTTGAAAAGAGGCTATTGCGACTATTACGCCACAGCCATGGTCGTGCTGGCGCGCTCAAGCGGGATCCCTGCCCGCTTTGTGTCGGGATATTCCCCCGGGTTGTATGATGCGCCGAATACGCGCTATGTGGTGCGCGAACTCAATGCTCATTCGTGGGCCGAAATTTACTTCCCTGAAATTGGATGGGTGGAATTTGAGCCAACCGCCTCGGAGCCTGAGATCGAGCGTCAGCCAGATGACCTTCCCACGCCTGTCTCGCCTGACGAAGACTCAACAGCATCCGCGTTGCTCAATCAATACAGATTCAAAATGACACTCCTCTGGGCGTCACCCATCATCGCGATCCTTTTCTTATCGCTTGGCTATTTCATATTTATCGAACGATGGCTGTATATGCGGCTGGCACCCGCGGCGGCAATTGAGCGGATCTATCAGAGACTTTATGGGTTGGGGCGTCCACTGGCAGGCAAATATGCCCAGGCAGAAACAGCTTATGAATTTACAGACAGGCTCATTCACAAAATTGAAGAAACGCAAAAAAGCTCAGGGCTTGCAAAATTATTTGCCAGCACACAAAATGACATTGAGCAATTAACGAACATTTATTATGCATCGTTATTCAGCCAGCATAAGACGGAAAAGAATGACGCACAAACAGCATTCAATACGTGGAGACATTTGCGCTTGCGATTAATAGTTGCAAGAGCACATGTATTTCTTACGCGGGTCATTCAGAGCGGAGCCAAGAATCTCCGGCCCAACAAGAGAGACTCTACGGTCGTAGTAAGCTCTTCATCTGATTGACATAATTCATACCAGGCGCAAAGAATATTATGTTTACATCATGACGAACAAGGCGCGCACGCTTTACACGGGCATGACAAACGACCTGATGCGCCGAGTGCATGAACTTAAAAACAAACTTGTCTCAGGATCCACCAGTAAATACAACATTCAATATCTTCACACGAGACTCTCACCTGCACTGTCCCGCGATCCCGGAGCCTGCAGCTCCGTGCTGCGGGATCTGGGACGTGCGGCGCAAGTGCCGGTCGCAACAATCGCTCCCTCACCTCGTCCCGATGTCTTTTCGGGAGAGTGACATAACTTATTAAATTTTCCTTATCTTAAAGTTTTCAAAAACATGTTTCTAGTATTGATTTTGATTCAATAATGTTGTATATTATTTCAATGCAATACTAAACCAGATAAATTAGTTTTGCAAAGAAAGGAATTTGAAATGGTTTCAATGGAAACACTTACAATTAAAACAGAAAATAAATTCAGAAGTCTGATCACAAAGCAGGCCTACGCAAAAGGGCAGGTCATTTGTGAGATGCCCACAGAAAAACTATTTGATAAGGCGAATCGTTTCACGGTCCAGATCGGCCGCGACAAGCATACTGAAGTGGGAAAGCTGGCTGCGCTCAATCACTCCTGCGATCCCAACGTGATCCTCGATACGGAAAATCTTCTCATGGTGGCACGCCGGGATATTGAAAAAGGAGAAGAGCTTTCATTCTTCTATCCATCCACTGAATGGGAAATGGACGCACCGTTTATCTGTCTGTGCGGCTCGTCGAATTGTATCCACGTTGTTGCAGGCGCACGCTTCCTGCCGCTCTCCACGCTGGAGAATCATTATCTCAACAGCCACATTCGCGAGATGATGATCGAGCTGTTGAACAATACAGAATTGCATCTGACGAGATTATCGGAAGTTCAACAATAGAATAGGAATAACTCATGAAAAGTCTCCAGAGACTTTTATTTTCAAATAAGTTCGACTTAACGCTCGAAAGGAGTTCCCATGTTTTCTTCAAAGGGCGCCAGGCAGAAGATCGTGTTAGGGCTTCGTGAAGGACTCAAGCTTGCAATACTGATTGCCCTGATAGCGATGTTGTTCACGTTTACGGCGAAGGCCTCAGTCGCAGCCCGGCCGCCCACGCCAACTCCATCGCCCACACTAGCAGCAGGCAGCTGCACTTCGACTGCCGATTGCCTATCGCAGATGACACTGGATGAAAAGATCGGACAGATGACGCAGGCAAACAAGAATGCATTGACCACGCCCTCAGATATTCGAACGTATTATCTTGGGTCGTTGTTAAGCGGCGGTGGTGAAGGCCCCAATGGTTCAGGTGGCACAGCAACCGAGTGGGCGAATATGTATGATAATTTCCAGGGACAGGCTTTACAAACACGGCTCAAGATCCCGCTGATTTATGGCGTGGATGCCGTACACGGACACAACAATGTTTACGGCGCAGTGGTCTTTCCACATCACATCGGCATGGGCGCCACGCGCAATACAGCCTTGGTGCAGCAGGCAGACCAGGTGACGCGCGATGAAGTTCTGGGTACCGGGATCGATTGGGTGTTCGCACCGTGCGTGTGCGTCCCGCGCGACGATCGTTGGGGCCGTACCTATGAAGGCTATGGTGAAGACCCGGCTCTGGTCTCGTCGATGGGAGTCGCTTCCATCCAGGGCTTCCAAGGCACGGGGCTAAGCCCCACAACGGTGCTGGCAACCGCCAAGCATTACGTCGCGGATGGTGGCACAACGTTTGGAACTGGCGATAGTGGTTACCTCATCGATCAAGGGGATGCGCAGATCACTGAGGCAGAATTGCGAGCGATCCATCTGCCGCCGTATCAATCTGCTGTCCAGAATGGCGTTGGTTCGGTGATGATCTCGTACAGCAGTTGGAACGGCCTCAAGGATCATGGTAACCAGTATCTCATCACCACGGTGTTGAAAGGCGAACTGGGCTTTGATGGCATTGTCATCTCTGATTGGGCGGGCATCGATCAATTGCCCGGCGACTATGCCAGTGATGTGCGCACGGCCATCAACGCTGGTGTCGATATGGTAATGGTGCCCTCGAACTATAAGACGTTTATCAGCACCTTGCGGGCAGAGGTCAACGCGGGTCGCATTCCTATGTCCCGCATCGACGATGCAGTCACGCGCATTCTGAACGCCAAGTTCGCGCTGGGGCTGTTCAGCCAGCCTCTTACCGATCGCGCTTACACAGCTCAAGTGGGGTCGCCTGCCCATCGGGCGGTGGCGCGGCAGGCAGTGCGTGAATCGCTGGTGCTGCTCAAGGATAATGGTGTGCTGCCGTTATCGAAGACTGGCACGTATAAAATTGTGACCGGCGGAGGCCATATTGATAATCTGGGCAATCAAATGGGAGGCTGGTCCATCAGTTGGCAGGGAGCGGGCGGCAGCACGACCGTCGGCACCACCCTCCTGCAGGCAATTCAGGGGACGGTGAGCCCCTCAGTAACCATCCAAAATGTGGGCACGCGCACCAAAGGAAATTACAGTGGGGATGTGGGAATCGTGGCGATCGGTGAGACGCCTTATGCCGAGGGTAGAGGTGACAGCTCAACTCTGGCAGTGAGCGGCGCGAATGCTGCCCAGGTCACAGACATCTGCTCCCGCGTCACCCAATGCGTGGTGATCCTGTTCTCCGGCCGTCCGCTGATCATCAATACACAGTTGAATCAGGCAGACGCGTTCGTGGCGGCGTGGCTGCCCGGCACGGAAGGCGCAGGCATGACCGATGTGCTCTTCGGCGACTATGGCTTTACAGGCAAACTGCCGATCACCTGGCCCAACGCGGTGGCTCAAGAACCGATCAATAGCGGCGATGGTCAAACAGGGTTGTTCCCCTTTGGCTATGGGATCACGCCGTAGTAAATCCTTTTCGTGCGAGTTGTTCAACAAGACGGAAATGCACCTGACACACTTACAGGAAGTAGAATAAGACAACATCGTTGCTGAAAATAAAAAGTCTCCAGATTTATGGAGACTTTTTTAATACTTCATCCATCTTAACGCCCCCATTTATGGCGGGATGCCCAAAAACAGAGATTTTAAGCGTTAATACTATTATACGGACTCCATAAACAATAAACGGGCCGCTAGTACAGGCCTGTGAAAACTAACCGTTGACTCTGGAAAAGGAAAATTGTATAGTATTGATAATCATCTCATTATTTCTTCTTAACTATGCTTATCTAATGTTTGGGCCACTAAAAGTAATTATGGATTCAGTCTACACGCTATTTAGGCGGTACTAATACAAGAGCATACAAGAAACAATAGCTTTATCTATAATAAGACCTGGGATGAAGATTGAAGCAAGATTGATTATATTGCTCACCCTAACTGAAGTCTGAAAACCTGGCACCCAATATATGTCACACGGAGGATAATTATGGCCAAAACTCAAACTCCCAGCTCGATAAAGATCGTGGACGTTGGCGAATTCAGCACCAACGCAGTCCCCGATCCCTTCGACGAGCGAGACCTGATCTATCGACCGCGGCTCGCGCCGCTTAAGGCGCGTCTCGATCAACGCGACGACAAGAAAAAACACCTCTTCGTTTTACACCAAATAGGCAACTCTTGTACTGGTCATGCTTTAGCCTCTCTCATTCACATTGTCATTCGTCGCCAGATCAGCCCGTACATGCTGTACTACTTCGCGCGCCGCTACGATGAATTTGAAGGTGAGGAGGATATTGGCTCCTCCCTGCGAGGCGCATTCAAAGGCTGGTTCTATCACGGTGTTGCCTTCAATGAGGATTGGCGTGAATTAGATCCACCCTCCGACCTGGACCTTGAATCCCCAGCTTTCATTCGCAAGTGCCGCGAGCGGCCGCTCGGTGCCTTTTACCGCGTCAATCCGTACCGGCTGGATGACATGCAATCAGCGATCAACGAACTGGGTGCGGTCGCAGTCTCCGCTGCCATCCACGATGGGTGGAGAAAGCCGGTGGTAATGAAGCGCAGAGATCAAGAAATGCACCTAATTGCTCGGCCTATCAACCCTGAGGCCATCGGGGGCCACGCCTTTGCTTTGGTAGGGTACAACGAAGTCGGTTTCCTGGTGCAAAATTCATGGGGTGCGAACTGGGGAAAAGGTGGTTATGCCACCCTGCCTTATGAGGACTGGCTTGAAAACGCCTATGATGCTTGGGTAGCGCGCCCGGGCGTGCCGCAGACGCCATTTTATTCCGGGCACACATCGACCGCTAACGCGACTGGCGGCACTCTCGCAACTGGGCCCGGTCCTGACCTCAAACGCTTAGCTGTGCACGTCGTCAACCTTGGCAATAATGGGCAACTCTCCCAGAGTGGCTCGTTCAGAAGTACACCTCTGCAAATTGAGGGTATCTTTCAAAACATGGATCGCTGGCATAATTTCTGGCTCGACCAAGCCACGCCTCCTAACAAGGGAATATTGCCCCCGCAGCGCCACATTGTGCTGTATGCGCATGGGGGTATGGTTACCGAGTCAAATGGGTTGCAGAATGCTCAGCAACACCTGAACTGGTGGCTCAATAACCAGATTTATCCAATCTACTTTGTGTGGGAAACCGGCCCACGAGAGACCCTGTTTAGTCATCTGACCGATCTCGCGAAAGACAAGCTGCCCTTCGGAACCATCGGTTTCGACCTGATGGAGCAGGTTGACCGCTGGTTTGAAAAGAAAATCGCGCCTCTGGCGCGCTGGCTGTGGGACGAGATCAAGCAGAATGCGCGGGCAGCCTCTGATCGTATCCAAAAACCTGAGAAGGTAGATTGGGAGCTGGATAATTCAAGGCGGCTGAAGCCGGATGCCGAGAAGGTAATGCAGATGATGCCAGGAGCATCACTGGTGGTGACCCGTCTTGCCCGGTATATTGCTCAGAACGGTGAAGAAAATGTAAAGTTACATTTGGTGGGACACAGCGCCGGTTCGATCTTTCACGCGTCCTTGCTTGAGCGCCTGGCTGAGGCTGGCATGCAGGTAGACTCTCTCGCTTTCCTTGCCCCGGCATTAAGGGTCGATGAGTTTTGGGAAAAGGTGATGCCCCGCCTCCGTCCGGGAGGAAACGTTGACCGTTTTGCCAATTTCATCCTGAGCGACTCGCGTGAATTGGAAGATGCAGTTCTCCCGCAGCCTGGTCCTGCTCTTTACCACAAATCCATCCTGTACCTTTTAGCGCGGGGAGTGGAACGGCTCTCCCAGAGGGCTGAGGTGCCCCTCATCGGTTTGGAAAAATTCTTCGATCTACCACTGGCCGCGCAGGAGGGTCCTACTACATTGCGGCAATTGCTCGGCAGTCTGAGTGGTACGTCTCTGCCAGCATCCACCCTGGAGCAGCTTTTTCTCGTGTCGCGTGTGCACGCGGTGGCGCGGGATGACCGGCCCTATGAAGTACCGATGTTGGGCATGGCAAAGTTCTTCAACCAGCCACTCAACGATCTGCTTGGCCTGGGAGCCGGGACAAGTAAATTGAGCGAAGAGATAGAACGTGTGAAAGGAAATGTCATCTTCTCGCCCAACGCAGCAACCGAGGTCGACAGCCGTTCGGAAGCAACAATGCATACCGATTTTGACAGCAACTCAGCGACGATGGCCTCGGTCATGATGCGCATCCAAAACGTCAAGGAGCCGGCGCCCCAATTCAATTATCCAGCTTATGCCCCTCTCTACTCGATAGGCGCAGATGGCTCGCCTTTGGTAAGTGAATCCCAGGCGGCTGGTGTCAAGCCATTGGTACAAACCGTCGAGACCAAGATGCCCGGCGAAACGCCGCTCACTGAGGTGGCCGAGCCTCAAATGCAGGCACCGGAAGCACCTCCTCCTTCGGAGCCAGGCCCAACGCCTGAAGTAGCAGTCGCGCCCCGGTCCGAGTTTCCTGTAGTAGATATACTTCAAGGCGAAGGCTGGCAAATGGCGCGAAAACGCAAATCGAAGTAGAACAACTGACATTCTGCCAGACATCAACTGAAAACTGGCGTGGAGCCGATAAGAATTGGAAACTCCGCACCTGGATAAGAAGGAGGTACAAGACATGCTGGATTTGAACACAATACTGGACATATTGACGACAGTTCTGTTGGCGTTAGGAGGTTACCTGCTCTTTCTACTCAAGGCAGGCACCGAGGCAGCTGTCAAGACGAGTGCGGAAGCGGGCCCCAAAGGTCTGCAGACCAGCAACGTGGTCGTTGGTAGCTAGTTGACTGACTCTGATCAAAAATCCCTGAGACTTTCGTCTCAGGGATTTTTTGTTGTTAACTCCCTACGTCTGTATTGGCACCCACTTATGCAAGAGGTCAATCACTAAACTTTTTGGAAAAAAAATACGAGTGAATATCACAAATTCGGTTTAGTAAATTATGCGATACTCTGTAATAATCAACCCATGCCGAAACTCCTCCGCTTATTAACGTTGTTCGCGCTGCCGCTGACCGGCTGCCTCGGTGCAGAGACAGCCACCCCCATCCCCTCTACCCTCACGCCTTCACCCACTGTGACCGAGACAACGGTCCCGCCCACAATCACTGCTTCGCCTACCCTAACACCCACGCCGGAACCGGTCGGCTGCCTGCAGCCGCCGGACGATTACACACGTGTGGAGGTGAATGGCTGGACGCTCAACCAGCGCACAATGGCAATGCTGGCTCACGCCCAACAGTTGTATGGCGGCGAGCTGGAGATCACTGGTCATGCCATCACGCAGGGCAGTTATCATGATAATGGCGCGGCTTCGTTTGGCACACACCTCGGCGGCGGAGCAGTTGACCTCTCTGTCTTGCGCCGCGGCACTTACACCGTGTTATGGGACGATATCGAACCCTTGCTGCGCGCTCTGCGCGCGGCGGGCTTTGCTGCCTGGCTGCGCGAATATGGCGAGCTTTACACAGACTCGCCGATTCACATTCACGCGATCGCGATCGGTGACCGGGAACTCTCGCCAGCTGCCAGTGAACAACTCACGGGCGAGGCTGGCTACTTCCGCGGGTATAGCGGACTTCCAGTAGCCATGTATGGCACTCCCACCTCTGACCGCTACGGCAGACCCATCATCTGCCAGTGGATGATCGATCTCGGTTACCGAGATTTGCGCTAACCCCCACCCGCCCTTACGGGCACTCTATTTTAGGGTCAATTTCTGTGGCATATGCGGGAAAAAGAGTAAAAGCTGCGTTTATGGAATTACAAAGTGCCGCGTAATTATCTAAGCTTGAAGTTGATCATCCAACTTACAATTTGTTCCGAGAGTTTAGTCAATTATAAGACAAGCGGTAGATGATCAATATAAAACAAGAACAGCAGGAGAATTAACATGCCAAACCGCTACTTCAATATCATGCCCGATGCAAGCGCTGCGTCCCCCAGTGTGATCAATGCGCCTCAATCTGCGCTCACTTTTGCCGGCGCGCCAGCCATCGTAACCATCGTGGCGAAGGTGTTGGGCGTGGCTGTGCCAGCTTTGGCTGAGTCCAAGCTATTGCTGCTAGGTCTTTCGTTGCTGGTCGGGTTGGTGATTTACTGGAGCACCGCCGCAACTGAACAGACCACCAAGAATAAGATTCTGGGTGTCGTGTTTGCCTTGATCAACTCATTCGCCATTGCAGCGGCCGCCCTGGGGATTGATACCGCTTCGTAGCCTGGAAAGTGAAAGCAAAAGGGGTCGCCCGCTGACGGATGTTGGCGGGCAATTTTGCAGTTCATCACAGCGAGGGCGGAAAACTAATCTGTCTGTGAAGCGGGACGGGGTCTTTGCAATGAATTTCACCTTGCACACAGGGGATTTTGGCTGTATGCTTAACGCATTGTTGGGCAACTGAATAGGGATTACGGATTATCGGAACAATGCAACAAGTTGTTATTGAGAACCCAGTTCTAAATTCACCATTTGAAGAACCGAAACGTCATTTCAAGTTTACGGAAGATGGCATCACGGATGAAATTATCGAAGAGCGCCGTATCAGTCAATATTTCATTCCAATTCCACGCCCGAAGAAACGCAGTGGGAAAGATAAGCAACTATCCTTTGATACTGAATGGACATCTGACCGCGTAGAGGAAAACAAGGAAATCAATCGCATCCGTGAACGGGTAGCGATCTGGCGTAAGGGCGGCTATATTGGGATAACAAAAACAACGGCACACTTATTGGAATATTGGAAACGGGAAGAGCGCGAGAAGATGGGGAAAGGTGTAACTCTATCCAGGGGTGAGTTGCGTTGTCGATCTAAAAGAGTTGTTGAATACTATTGAGCTGTACGGCTGAAGGTTAGCCATTCACTGATTACTGACTAACTGTTTATACGCCCCCACCCACGGCTTGCGTACGACATCCAAGTCACTCCCTGTATTGGGAGTGTGGATTGAAACGATAAGTAACCAAACGACAACAATAGCGTCATGTCGCTCCTTACATAGGGAGCGTGGATTGAAACATTACATGCAGTGGACGCAGTGAGTGCCGCCACAGAAATAGAGGATGAAGAATGATTATTACTGTCAAAGAAGATAACGAAGATCCTGAATGGATAGAATCACTCTCGCAAATAGGAGCAACTGAGTGAGACTAACCGAATGGATCGCAAAAATACACCTAGTCATATGGGCAGTGTGTATCCCACTCCTGCCCTATACCCTACTTCGGAAACGAAGCTGGGTTGCAACAATGTTGATCCTCTTCCTGTTTGAGACCATCACTATGTTCGTCACAACTACACAATTCCCTCCCAACGACTGGGTAGGATGGTAAAGGAGATCTACTACGAAATATCCACCTTGTTATCATGAAATTGTTACTCTGATCCGTGTTTCAGATACGAGTGCCCCCGATTGCTAAAGGGAATTGAGGCCTTACACTACTCACTGACCAACTGCCGGTACGCCCCCACCCACGGTTTTCCCAACCTGTGATTATCTGAAACGATGATCTTGTTGAACTTCTGAGCGATCTGTGCAGAAAGCATCGCCACTGTTCCCCAGTCATCTATGAGCACCGCTGTTTTCATCTTATCGGCAACCTGCCCGGACCACATCCATTCCATGCGGAATTTGTCCGCTTTGATCCAGTAGTCGCGTTTTTCCCAGGCGGCGACAGAAACATCAATGCCATCTGAAATGATCCGTAATGCCAGCGCGATGAAGGCCGCCAGGTCCTTTGCTTCCTGATTCACTGCGCTTTGTTTTGCCAGTTCACGTACAGCCAGTGCAACGGCTTTTGTTAATCGTGTTCGTTCTTTTCCTACAGAATCGGGGGTAATAATGCGGCTCAATATGAGTTCTCCAGTTGTGTTCTGTCATTGTGCTTCTTCGAGAAGCAATCTCCTAAGAAGTTGGGGATTGCTTCGCCACCGAGCGGCTCGCAATGACATGGTTACTTACAAGTGCGGGATTATACTCGTCAATCAAAAACTTGTGCTGACGGTTCGTCTCGCTTTGCGGCTCAGCGTGTCGAAGCATCGTCAATACTTGCACCGCAATTCAAATACCTTGCGGTATAATTTTGCCGCTACGCAACTTCTGAATATTGAATACTCACAGAAAAGCCCGGGGACGTGCTGGAACTGGCAGACAGGCATGACTTAGGATCATGTGCCGCAAGGCGTGAGGGTTCGACTCCCTCCGTCCTCACAACCCTCACCCCAACCCTCTCCCAAGGGGGAGAGGGAGTACATCATGGAGAACAAAATTGAAAATTGAAAAACTTATTGAAGACGGGCATCAGGCAAGACTGATCGTCGAAGTTGAACCCGAAAAAATGGATATTTACAAACGCCGCGCGGCGCGCAAGATCTCTGAACGCGGCAAAATCGCCGGCTTCCGCCCGGGTAAGGCTCCGTATGATATGGTTGTTCGCAGCTATGGCGAGCAGGCGATCGTCGAGCAGGCCATCGATTACTTCATCGATGCCGAATATTCGAATATCCTCAAAGAGGCGGAGGTGGAGCCGGGCGCGTCTGGCGCGTTGGAATCCATCGACTCGCTCGAACCGCCGAAAATGACCTTCCGCGTGCCTCTTGCCCCGGAAGTGGACCTGGGCGATTATCGCTCGCTTCGCATGCCGTACGAATGGACTGCGCCCGATCAAAAGGCAGTAGACGCCGGAATTGATGAACTCCGTCAAATGTATGCCACCACGGAAAATGTCGAACGCGAAGCGCAGATGGGCGATTATGTGCTCGTGGATGTCAAGTCTGAGATCACAGAATTGAACCGCACCGGTTTCGCCGCATTTGTGCGTGAGGACGAACGTGATACCGAATGGCCTTACATCGGATTCGCCCGTGAGCTGATCGGGCTAAAAGCTGGCGACATAAAGACTATCCAGCATAAATTCCCGCAGGATCATGAATTGGAGGCTTTGCAGGACAAGGATGCAGAAATGGAAGTGACGGTTAAGACCGTCCGCGCTGTGACTTTGCCTGAACTGGATGACGAATTCGCAAAAACTGTTGGAGCCGGTGAAACGCTGGAAGCCCTGCGCGAGGCAGTAACGAAAGATGTTGAAAACCGCTCCAAAGCGGAATATGATGACAAATTCTTCATTGAACTGATCGAGAAGCTCAAGGAAGGCGCCACGCTGAAATACAATGAACATACACTCGAGCATGAAAGCGAGCACGTGCTGGAAGATCTGAGCCAGCGTATCTCAGGTCAAAACATGGATCTGGACACGTACTTCAAGCTGCGAAACACAACCCGTGAGCAATTCATTGAAGATGAAGTGAAACCCGTTGCAAAGAAACGCCTGGAGCGCTCACTGATCCTGGATGAGGTTGTGCGCAGGGAAAAGATCGAAGTGGATAATGATTCGCTGGATAGTGAATTCAATCAAACTTTGAACAATCTTTCCATGCAGGGGCTGGATTTCGGAAAAATTCGCGGCGGGAAAAAAGGTCAACAGCGCGTGGCTCAGGCAGTTGCCATGGAATCTGCCAACCGCCTGCTCACACGTCGCGCCCTGGATGTTTTGAAGACCATTGCCACGGGCCACTATAAATCGGCTGAAGATGCGCAGGCAGATATGATTTCCGAAGGCGCGCCGGTTCAGACTCCGGAAGAGGCAGTAGAAGAAGCCGTCGAAGCGAAAGCAGACATGGTTTCTGAAGGCGCGCCAGTTAAGAGCCCGGAAGAAGCGTTGGAAGAAGCCGTCGAAGCGGAAGCCGCTATGAAGTCCGAAACAGAAGCGGATTCCTGAGCGGATTCCCATACAAACGAAAACAAAATTTTAACGTAATTCCAATACGAAACAGGTATCATGTCCCAATACAAAGGAGACAAAAAATGATCCCCAATTTTAAGAATACGCGTATTGAGCCAAGTCGAAATATAGTTCCGATGGTGGTTGAAAATACAGGCCGCGGTGAGCGCGCTTACGATATTTATTCACTCCTGCTAAAGGAACGCATCATATTTCTCGGCACACCGATCGATGATCAGGTTGCGAATGTGATCGTGGCACAGTTGTTATTTCTGACCCATGAGGATCCTGAAAGGGAAATTCAGATGTACATTAACTCACCGGGCGGAATTATATACGCGGGACTTGCGATCTACGACACAATGCAGATGATCCCGAACCCGATCAGCACTGTGGCTGTCGGAGTCACCGCCTCATTCGGGACCGTTCTGCTGGCCGCTGGAACGAAGGGCCGCCGCTACGCCCTTCCGAACGCAACCATCCATATGCATCAGCCACTGGGTGGCGCCCAGGGACAGGCAACTGACATTGAAATTCAGGCAAAACAGATCCTGCGCTTGAAGGCCTTGTTGCTGGGCATCATGGCGAAACACACTGGCCAGCCGCTTGAAGTGATCGAGCGGGACAGCGACCGCGATTATTATCTGGAAGCAAAGAGCGCTGTGGCTTATGGTTTGGTGGACCAGGTGTTGGAAGCGCCAGAGAAAGTAAAATAGTTTAGTAGTTCGATAGTTTGGTATCCAGGCCCGCTGAGTGATCGGCGGGCTTTTTTGTTAATTCCATCGCTCTCCCGAAAGAGCGTCGGGACGAGGTGAGCGGAATGTCGAGCGTAGCGAGACATGCAGTCGAAGTGCGAATAATTTATCCTCAGGTTATAATCTCATCTCGCGAAAGGACATTTGATATAACCTTTTCAATCGTTGCATGTGATCTGGAAGAACAAGCCTGGGGCGTTGCGGTTGCATCGAAATTCCCTGCTGTGGGTGCGGTTGTCCCATGGGCACAAGCAGATACTGGTGCAGTTGCAACGCAATCATTTGCGAACACATCCTTTGGCCCACGCGGGCTGGCATTGATGGGAACGGGTCTCTCGGCACAGGAGACGCTGGAGCGATTGTTGGCAGATGATCCGGACAGGGAACTCAGGCAAGTCGGGTTGGTGGACGCACAAGGCGGCTCTGGGACCTTTTCTGGCAGCGGGTGTTTTGCCTGGGCAGGCGGAGTAGCCGGGAAAGGCTATGCCATTCAGGGAAATATTCTCGCTGGGAGTAAAGTTGTTCCCGCCATGGAGAAGGCATTCCTAAAAACAAAGGGACGCTTGCCGGCTCGCCTCCACGCCGCGCTTTTGGCGGGTGACCGCGCCGGCGGCGACAAACGCGGACGTCAATCAGCCGCGATCTACGTAGTCAAGCCGAAGGGTGGTTATGGCGGCTTTCTTGATCGCTGGCTGGATTATCGCGTGGATGACCATGAGGATCCCGTGCCAAGGCTGGGCGAATTACTTGAAATGCATGATCTGTATTTTGGAAAAAGTGAAGAAAAAGATCGCGTGGAATTGAAGGGCAAAGTATTGAAACAAATCACGGACATTCTCGTACAGGAAAGCTATTTGAAAGAAGGAAATGATTTCCGGAGTGCATTCAATGAGTTCATCGGCAATGAGAACTTTGAAGAACGCGCCGACCCGGAAGCAATGTGGATCGATAAGCCAGTGGTGAAATATTTGGTGAGGAAATTTGGAAAATAGAGTAATGTCGTTGCGAGGAGCGATTGTCGCGACGAAGCAATCTCAAAATTACGAGGAGATTGCTTTGGGCGGAAAACCACCGCCCGCGCAATGACATGCTAGAGAACATGCTCCCCTCTCACATCAAAGCCCTCATCCTCGACATGGACGGTGTCCTCTGGAAAGCCGATGCACCGATTGGCGATCTCGCTGAAATTTTCGCGCGTATCCAGGCGCGTGGATTGAAATATGTCTTCGCTACAAACAATGGCACAAAAACGCCCGAGCAGTATGCCCAACGATTAGTTGATTTTGGCGTGAACGCAGAACCGTGGCAGGTGGTCACATCTGCATTGGGTGTGGCTCATATGCTGGCTCAGAAGTTTCAGCCAGGCACAAAAATCTTTATGATTGGTGAGGATGGAATTCGCCAGGCACTCAATGAAAAAGGATTCGAGATCCTTTCTGTAGCAGAGGCGCCAAATGCACAGGTAGTCGTCATGGGACTTGATCGCGACATCGATTTCGCCAAAACGCTGGAAGCGACGCTACTGGTTCGGCGCGGCATTCCATTCTATGCGACAAATCCCGATAAAACATTTCCAACGCCGCGTGGAGAGATCCCCGGCGCGGGTGCCTGGATCTCGGTCATCACCACAGCAACCGACGTCCAACCAATCTATGCAGGCAAACCTTATCCTTTTATGATGGAATTATCTCTCGAAATGCTCGGCACGAAGAAAGAAGAGACGCTGGTCGTCGGCGACAGACTCGAAACCGACATCGCCGCCGGACAGGCAGTGGGTTGTCCTACAGTCTTGGTGTTGAGTGGCGTTTCCACCAAGGAACAGGCAAAGGCGTGGGTACCGAAGATAGATATAATTGCAGATGACCTAACTACTTTGATCGGATACTAATACCAAATGCTAATTTACGATCTCGATCCATCCGCTTTCGCAAAATTATTAAAAGAATGGGACGAACCCGCTTATCGTGCAAAGCAAATTTGGCAGGGTTTATATCAGCATCTCTGGGACTTGCCGGAGCAATTTACCAATCTGCCAAAATCTTTACGCGGGAAACTTGCGGAGCGTGTCACTTTCTCCCCATTCAAGGTGAAGCTCTATCAAGATTCTTCTGATGGCCTGACGCGCAAGACTCTCTTTGAGTTGCCAGATAGGAATTTAATCGAAGCCGTGCTCATGCGATATGGTGACCCGGCGGATAACCCGCAGATCACCGCTCCTGCTCCGCTTAGCGCGAATTTGCGTGGTGCAAAGAATCGTCGTACGCTTTGCATTTCCACGCAGGCAGGCTGTGCAATGGGCTGTGTCTTTTGCGCCACGGGTCAAATGGGATTCAAGCGTCATCTTTCAAGCGGTGAGATCATCGCGCAAGTAATATATTATGCGCGCATGTTGAAGGCAGAGAACCAATCTGTGACCAATATCGTTTTAATGGGCATGGGCGAACCCTTCCACAACTATGATAATACAATGGCTGCCATTGATAGACTCAACGACTCGGATGGCTACAACTTCGGCGCGCGGCGCTTCACCATCTCGACTGTGGGCCTGGTCCCGCAAATCAGGCGTTTCGCTGACGAAAAGCGACAGGTCAATCTCGCCATCTCCCTCCACGCAGCTGATGATGCCTCACGCGTCAGCATGCTCCCCATCAATAAGAAATACAAAATTGAGGATGTCATCGAAGCCTGTCGCTACTATGTTGAGCAAACACATCGCCGCATCACATTTGAATGGGCACTGATCAACGGAGTCAATGACACGCCTGAAGTGGCAAAGAAACTGGCGGCGCGAGTTAAAGGCCTGATGTGCCACGTCAACGCGATTCCTCTCAACCCCACTACCGGATACACAGGTCAAGCCACCTCACGTGAAAGAGCCGCGGCGTTCAAAGCAGCCCTAGAGCAGGCTGGAATTCCATGCACGATCCGAATGAGGCGAGGCATTGATATCCAGGCAGGTTGTGGTCAGCTGGCTGGAGTTGTTGCTTCTTAGTTGGTTATATAGTGAGGGAGATTTTGTAGTGTTATATTGACTACGCGCAAATTATATTATTTCCCCTGATAATCCAAAAAATGAAGATTTTCCATCTTGCGAGCGTTAAGTATATAGAACGCATGAATAATGCCGAACCATCCCGGCTCATTGCTGAGTGCATCGCTGGCAACGAAGATGCCATTGAAGCCTTTGTGCGCCAGTATAAGCAGGATGTGTTCAGGCTGGCACTTTCAATTGTCAACGATGCAACTGAAGCACGCGAAATTACGCAGGAAACTTTTATTGCCGCGCTGAAGTCATTGCATGCCTATCAGGAAAAGAAATCACTCAGAGCCTGGCTTTATAAAATTGGATTGAACCGGAGCAGGAGTCATTTACGAAAGCGCAGACTTGTAGAGAGGTTACGAAATACTCTCACAAACATTTTTCAAGTAGATGCTCAAAAACAATCTTCACCTGAAGAAGTGGTGATCCAAAATGAAAAAGAAACTTTGATCTGGGGAGCACTGAACAAATTGGATGACCGGCATCGCATGGTTGTAGTGTTGCGGTATTTTCATGAGTTGTCGATCATGGAGATATCCGAGGTCCTATCCATTAATGAAGGTACCGCTCATTCAAGACTCCACACAGCGCGCCAGCGTTTGAAGAACGCGCTGGAACAATTGCGTGGAAGATAAGCCCATATGCAAATAACTCACGACGAAGCCCGCCGGTTGATCGAATACGATGCAGACCGCGCGCTGAATTCAGAAAAACAAAAAGCGCTCGCTGCACATTTAC
Organism: Anaerolineales bacterium; assembly: GCA_045402985.1. Taxonomy (GTDB): domain Bacteria; phylum Chloroflexota; class Anaerolineae; order Anaerolineales; family Villigracilaceae; genus Defluviilinea. The sequence continues at coordinate 2,333 of JAXIPJ010000353.1, read as the reverse complement.
AAGAGTGTCAATCCTGCCGCCTGCATGCAGTTGAGATGAATGACCTTGAAAATATTTTACGTGATGTGATGCAGAAGCACTGGAACCATCCTCCCCTGCCCCTCTCGATGGATTACATTAAACCTCACACAAAAAACGTAAGTTCCATGTTTGCCTGGCGGATGTCCCTGGTGAGTGTTGCAATGGTCACATTTTTATTTTTGATCTGGGGATTTAAGATAACATCTCTTAATTCATCCGATCAAACGCCTTTAGGCAGCCTGCCTGTTCCGACGCCTTCTGTCCAATTAACTACGGCAAGCAGCGCCATCTCCACTAGATGTGATTCTGTTATCTATGAAGTGCAGGAATTTGATACACTTGACGATATAGCAGATCAATTTTTTGTTTCAAGAGAAGAAATTATGGCTCTCAATAATATGCATTCAGATCAAATAAATGAATCAATGGAATTGGTAATCCCTCAATGCAATAGTACGCCCACCGGCATGCCTGAGACACCTACAATCACATTAACACCCATCTTCCAATTTACCCTATTTACCCCGGGATGAAAAATGCAATCACTGACGGAAGAATGATTTGTGGTCAACATTCCTTAAGGAAGTATTGTATAATAGTGACTATACGCAGACGCTTAATTATTTTGCATGCGGTTATGGTATACAGTATAGTCAAATAAAGCGATAAATAAAGTCATACCAGCAATTAAAAATCCAATTTATTTAGGGATAATCAATGAATAGTAAAACAAACTCCTGGCTTGAACGCCCCATCCACCCAGCGCTGCCCGCGCTCACCAATGGGGTTGCCATCTTTGCGGGACTTATCCTGCTGGCGATCATCACAAGGTTTTACAACCTTGGGGCGCGTGTGATGAGTCATGACGAAAGCCTGCACACGTATTTCTCATGGCTCTTGTATCGTGGCCAGGGATATCAACATACCCCGATGATGCATGGTCCCTGGCAATTTCACCTGATCGCATTGAGTTACTTCCTATTCGGTGCGAGCGATTTTGCGGCGCGCATCCCTGCGGCTATATTCAGTATTGCTACGATTTGGATGGTCTGGTACTGGCGCCGGTATCTCGGTAAATGGGGTGCCATTGTGGCAGGATTAATGATGGTCATTTCGCCATTTATGCTTTTCTACGGGCGCTATGTTCGAGAAGATGTATATGCGGGCTTCTCTGGGGTTCTACTACTCTACGCAATTTTGAGATATTTTGACACTGGTCAGCATAAATATCTGTTTTGGGTAACCATCGCACTGATCATCCATTTTCTTGATAAGGAATCTTCATTCATCTATGCTCTACAGGCATGGTTGTTTCTCGCAATTTTCTTTATTGCACAGGTGACCAGAAAATCATGGGATGACAACCCCGCTTTATATCGGGCATTCATCATCGCTCTCGTGGTTGCTGTCATATTTGTAGGCGTCGGCGCAGGTCTCGGACTGGCCAACCGGCAGACTGAGACATTGCAGAGTGGTCAGACAGCTGCACCTGTGAACCCGACGGGAGAAGCCACACCGTTGGGTGCGCAAACTAACACTCCATCCATCTCTACAATCATGTTTGGATTGGCGGCCGTTGCTTTGATTGGCGCAGCGATATTCATTGTACGCGGCATAGGCTGGGAAAAAATCAGACAGCAGAGATCATTCGATCTGCTTATCCTGATCGGTACATTTGTTTTGCCAATGGCGATCCCCTTCCCCATCAAATTTCTTGAATCAAGATTGAACATTGCTATCCCAACGGATGGCGCATCAGTCGCAGCGCTCACGCAAAGGGACTTCCTGTTCCTAGGCGGGTTTGTAGTGGTGTTCTTTGCGGTCTCAATTGCCGTTGGCATGATCTGGAACCGTGACTGGTGGAAATACGCGGCAGTATTCTGGGGCGCCTTTACGATCCTTTATACGACCGTGTTCACCAATGGACCTGGCTTCTTCACTGGTTTGATCGGGTCGCTTGGCTATTGGCTTGTACAACAAGGTGTGGAGCGCGGCAGCCAGCCGGAATATTATTATTGGCTTGTTCAAATTCCAATTTACGAGTTCCTGCCTGCGATCGGGTCGATTGTGGCGATCGCTTTAGGGTTGAAAAAGCTATTCGGCCGGAATCCAGCCGAGGCAGAGGACGAGGCGGCACTTCCATCTGCAATTGGACCTGAGGCTGAATCTGTTGAATCCAGCCAATCCAATTTTGGTGTATTTTTTGGGCTGTTGGTTTGGTGGGTAGTCACCAGCATCGCCGCGTTCACCATTGCGGGCGAGCGAATGCCATGGCTCACGTATCATATGGCCTGGCCGATGATCCTGCTGGC
>JAXIPJ010000288.1:0-3653 GCA_045402985.1 Anaerolineales bacterium | reverse complement strand
CGGCGGTGCCGATGGATCTGCATTATGAAATTTTCGAAGATGAAGAGGATGGAAGTAAACGATTGACCTATCAAGGGGCATGGCAGGATCTGCCGCTGGAATGAGAATTTGAAACGCGACTATTTTGAACTTATTTCTGATACTACCTGGCTTGAAAAGTCCGAACATTCGCACGCGATGATAATCAGTGCGCCGCGCGTGAGCGTCCCTTTATAGGCTCGTGTACCATTGTGCGCCACCCAGCCCTCAAGATTAAATGCAAGCGGACCATCTGCGAGCACCCATTCACCGTTAAACTTGCGCGCAATATGAACATGCGTGCCTGTTGCGTGTCCACCTTCACAGGATGGATAACCGATGGGGTCACCCGCTTTCACTTCCTGCCCAATGTAGATGCGGCCGCCCGTAGCAAGATGCAGATAAAATAAAATCCAGCCTGTACGTTCATCCCCATCCTTGTCCATGTCAATGACCGTTCCATCAATATCCGAGCGGATGACAAGACCATCTGCCATGGCGCTGACATATTCATCTTTCCCAACGGTGACACAGCCTGAAGTATCCGATGCTGGTGCAAAGTCTATGGCGGCGAACGGTTCACCTGTTCCCCAGCCTGTGTGCGGACCACCGGTATATGCCCAGATGTAATTCGCGCGGAAAGGGAATCGCAGTGCGGGTTGCTGAAGGCTGCCCGGGAGAATTACGGTGGAATCAACCCAAGGGTCGCCAAAGAGATTCTGATAGACGCGCGCCAGGCCATCAGGTCCGATGGAAGCGTGGTATTTGTCTCCTGGATATAACCTTGAAAAATAATATTGGAGTGAAACGGATGCCGCGTTCTGCCAGGGATCTGGCCGTACAAGTGATCGATCCAGCAGTTCGAACTCAGTCAATTTTCCGGCGCGCCAGCTGTAATATCCGTTATTCAATGTGTTGGCTGCAATGACGAGCTGCAAATATGGGCCTTCATAAAATGAGCGCTTGAAGCCAAGTAAATATTTTCCAGCAGGGATCTCCGGCTGGGTGAGCGCGCCGGATTGATATTCAAGCAACGCCAGCAAGAGCCGCGGGCTCAGGCTGTAATTGGCAGCAACGTAATCCACAGCTTCCGCACCAGTGCGCATTTTCTCGCCAGCGTAGATACGATAATTCTTCAGCCATCCATTCGTGGATGCCACAAAAGCGGATGTGCTGAAGCCGATCTGCGAAGGACCATTGACGAAGGCATGATCAGGCAGGCTTTGATAAGCAGTACCCCACAATGCCAGATAATAAATCGGTATCTTCATTGGGAAGCCAGGCGGCATGGTGGTCGCATCGAGCGGGATGATCGGGTTGGCTTCCATGATCTCGTCCACGGTCGTGTTGAAACGCGCCGCGAGAGCCGGGAGGGTATCTCCGCTTTGCGCAGTGTAATCCACAAGTTCACCGGGGCCATATTCGGGCCTGCCAGATGTTGGAGCTGGAGCGGCTGTGGGTGCAAGCGGGGTGATCATGTTCTCAATATTGCCCCCTGAGACACTCGGCGCGCAGGATGAGAGCGCAAGCGAGGCGATGATTAAGGTAGTGAATATTAAATATACTCTCGGCAAGATCCCCGCCGAGGACGGCGTCTGGAGCAATTTATTCATCAGGAATTACTCACCGTCATCTTCGCGGTATATCAAAGCGCGTGCCTGGCCATTTACATCCGCAACGATGACCTTGTTACCTTTGACGAGCTTCCCTAGATAAGGCCTGTCGCCAGCCAGTACGGTCCAGCCACTCAATAGGAACGGAATAGGCCCATCGGCAACGACCCATTCGCCATTATATTTTCGTGCGAAGTGTAAATGTGTACCTGTGGATATGCCGCCTTCGCAGGACGCATGACCGATCAGATCGTTCGTTTCGACCCATTGTCCTTTTGTGACCCGGCTCTGGTTGGCAACATGCAGATATAGAATATTCCAGCCGGTTTGTTCGGAACCATCACCGTCCAGATCCACTACGACCAGACCTTTCCCAGTCCGCACCACCAAACCCGGCGCTGTGGACAATATCCAGGTTGTGGATGGGTCGCAACCCGTTTTCTCGCTTGCTGGGGCAAAATCCAACGCAGCCAGTGGTCCATCATGCTCCCAAGCGCTGTGTGGTCCTCCGGTAAATACCCAGGCTGTATGTGTCTCAAAAGGCAGGACCATCTGAGGCTGAGTCAGGCCCGGTGGAAAGACAGGTCCACTGGCTTCTGCGCGCGCCCACGGATCGCCAAACATGTCTTGATAATAAGCCGCGAAGCCGCTGGTCTGATCCATAATGCGCAGCCATTCATTCGGGGTGTGTTGACGGGAGAACAACTGCATGATGGCAACCGTACCGGCGTTGAGTGTAGGGTCAATCTGCAATTTGCTGCCATCGAGAAATGTGATTTCCGTTAGCGTGCCTGTGCGCCAGCCATAATATCCCATGGACATTTGATTGATGGCCCACGCCAGTTGACCGAACATGCTCTTGTTGCGGAAATTCTCGTACCCCATCGGGTAATCGGAGCGGAATTGATTTTCAGGCCTGCCGCGCACCCAGCGAGATTCGTAATCAAGAATTGCCAGCAGAAGCCGCGGGTTGACTGAATTTTCATAAGCTGCCCGTTCGATGACGCCTGCCCCACTTGTCCAACCTGTGGAAAGGAGGTATTCACGATACGTGGAGAGATACCCGCCTGCATCGCGCACATATGCGGTGATGTCGAAATCCACTGCTGTGGCTGAAAAGACAAATTCACTGTCCGGAATAAATTGCACAGACTGTGTATATTGAACATCCTCTTTGTGACGATCAGGTATGATCAACAAAGTACCAGCAGCGATAAATCCCTTGTCGGAGAGGAGCTTGGGAGAGGCGATCTCGCTCACCTCCACGCCGAACCTTCTAGCCACAGCAGGAAGCCAATCCCCATTTTGGGAGTAGTACAAAATCGATTGGTCATCCGCCGCCAGCGTGGCCGTTTCGACCACAGACGTAACCCCCTGTGTCACAAACGCATCGTTTACAAGAGTAGGCGTGGATGTATTAGTAGTCGTAATGCCAAATGTCAGCGCATCAACTGGGATGGGAGTATCCGTCAGCGTGGTTGTTGGTAAAGGTGAAGACGAAGATGTGGGGGGAACGCCACCGAACGGAGTCGGTGTTGTATATTGCCCCCACAAGGAGGCATTCCCAACGCAGGAAACAAGCAGGCAAGATGAAATAATAATAGGGAAAAGGACACGCTTCACGGTAGGAATTATACCTGTCTTATGTAATTCGACTTAAGCCGGGCCCGCGGAGACGTTTGGCGGGCTGCCGTTTAACTGACGCTTCGTCTGCGCTCAACATCAGCATCATCTTGATATCTGATTCAGCCCTTCAATCACACCCTCCCACGCTTCGACGACCGTATCTCCGCGCGTGAGAGAGCCATCGTATTCAACACCATTTCCGCTCGAGATCCAGCCTTCAAGATTGAATGGCAGATTCTCATCCGCAGGGATCCATTCGCCGTTATACCGCCGCGCAAAATGGACGTGGGTGCCGTTGGAAAATCCGCCTTCACAGGATGGATGCCCAATTTTCTCGCCAGCATACACATAAGTATTTAGTTCAACGCGGTCGCGCGCTTCGATATGCATGTAAAG
>JAXIPJ010000145.1:0-6131 GCA_045402985.1 Anaerolineales bacterium | reverse complement strand
GTTGCACGTTGCTTTACTTCTGCTCGTTTGTCTTGCCGTATGGCTTTTTCTATTTCTGCTAATTCTTTTGGCTTGAGTTGGTATGCCGTTCGCATGCCAAAAGTGTATCATGTCTTATAATCTATTTCGACCGACTACTTAGAAGCGTGTCTATTAGTCTATACGCGGGAATAACGAACTCATAAAGAAAACCCATATCTAATACAGTTCAGAACCACTTCTGGAAACGACATCTCCCCGTTACTTTCTAAATGGCTGATATACTGATTTCATATTAGTAATAACCGGCGTGGAAGAAACCAGCTTTTTCTTTATCTATAAATTCCTTATTCGAAACGACGTAAAAAATCCTCTTGGAGGAGAATGTGAAACGCAATCCATATGTATTACTTTCATTGTTGGTACTGACCAGTACGATGTTTTCTGCCTGTGGCGCAACCACTACCACCAAAGTACCAGCAATGACTCAACCTCCCGCGACAGAACCACCTACGATTGAAGTCCCTGCCACTGAACCATCTGCTGTTTGCACTCCCGCTGGAACTGAACCGATTGTCTTTCCAGAGGGTGGTAAGTCTGTGACCGGTGCATTTGATCAGGAACCGGATAGCATCGTTCCCTATTTTTCCAATATGTCCTTTGCCATCTGGATCACCCAGTTGACCCTGGTAGGCCTCGCTGAATGGGATGATCAGAGCGACTTTGTTCCTGAATTAGCAGCTGAGATCCCAACTACCGAAAATGGTGGCGTATCTGAAGATGGCTTGACAATCACCTGGAAGTTGAAGGATTGTCTCTTCTGGTCTGATGGCCAACCCATCACCTCTGCCGATGTAAAATTCACCTGGGAAGCTATTGTAGATCCCGGTAACGCTGTTGCCACCAAGACTGGTTATGACAAGATCGCCAGTATCGAGACTCCTGATCCACTGACCGCAATGATCACCTTCTCGGAATTGTATCCACCCTGGCAGACGTTGTTTACACAAGGTCCCAACAATAGTGGCTCAATCCTTCCCCAACACATACTTGAAGGCCAGACGGTGCTCGAAAGCAACGATTTCATTCACCAACCCACCGTAGGCTCCGGTCCGTTCGTGATTATGGAATGGGTGCCTGGAGATTTCATGACCTTGCTGCCGAACCCGAACTTCCATGCAGGGCGGGCGAAGCTGGATCGGATCCAAATCCGTTTTTTGTCAGATTCAGCTACGGCGTTGGAAGCTTTGCAGACAGGAGATGTGGATTGGTATCCGAACTTCAGTGAAGCAGATATTTCCACCATTAATGCACTTGAGCCAAATGTTCACCTTCTTGTCGTTCCAGGCTCAGACTTTGAACATTACTTCTTCAACTTGGGGCGAACAGAGGGAGTGGATGGGCGCGGCAAGGCAGATAATGCAGGCTTCTGTCCGTTCAAGGATGTGCGTGTTCGCCAAGCCATCACTTTGGGCATCAACCGCCAGGCGATTGTTGATACATTGCTGGAGGGCAAGACAACGGTTCCTGTCAGTCAGTGGCCAAATAGCGGTTGGACAAATAACAATATGGAGGTCAAAGTCTATGATCCTGATGCGGCCGCAGCCCTGTTGGATGAAGCGGGCTATACTATGGGATCAGATGGGATCCGTGTGGGTGACTGCAATGGAGAGCAGACGAGGCTCTCATTCAACTTTGTGACCACGACTGACCCGATACGCATTGCCATTGCAACTGCTGCTCAGTCCGACCTTGCTAAGATCGGTATTGATTTCATACCGATCCACACCTCTGCTAGTACTTTCTTCGGTCAATACTTTGATAGTGGTATTCTTACTACGGGCAACTATGATATGGGTGGTTACACCACTGGCTTCTATCCTGATCCGTACACCAACCATTTCCAATGCGAAGCTATCCCAAGTGCTGGGAAACCGGATGGCCTCAACTGGTATCATCTTTGTGATCCGTTCCTCTCAGATCTGATAGATTCTTTGCTTACAACGGCAGATCCTGTGGAACGCAAGGCCATATTGGATGAGGCTCAAGTATACATTGCTGAAAATTACTATGTTATCCCGCTGTATGCCCGCGCAGATGTCTTTGGCACGACACCTCGTTTTGTCTTTGGTCCGGTTGGTCCTCAGAGTAATATGAACTGGAATTCTGAAGTCTGGGATATTATAAAGTAAGATGGTACCTGTAAAGGGTTGGCATCTAATAAGCCCTTGAAACCATTCAGGAAACCACGCCTCCACAGAGGGGTTTTTAATGTTGAGTCTTAATATCCATCTGTGCAAGCAAGTAATTTGCTGTATAATTTTTCACACGGTGCCGCTTAAATAGCTAAGCTGGAAATTTGAGTTTCAGCCTGTAAATGATTTCAAAAGATTCAGCAATTGACGAGGCAAGCGGTAAAGCCAGATCTGAAAGGAGGTCGCGCCGGTTAGACCATCATATTTACCCTTTCCCAACATGTTGATTTTCAATCAGATTCTCTCAGGAGGAGAAAGTGAAACACAAACTATATCTACTGTTTTCGCTCGTTGTAATCGCCAGCATGGCGTTGGCGGCTTGTGGTGGGGTTGCAGCAACCGACGCGCCTACCACTGAACCTGAGATTCCTGCGGCGACCGAACCGCCTGCTGCAACCGAGCCGGCCGCAACTGAGCCAGCCGCCCTCAGCGGCATCGCGGTCGTGACTTTCGTGCAACAACCCACCACCCTCAACCCCCTCTACGCCAACCAGTGGTTCTCGACCATTACCACGCAGTTCTGGCTCAAAGGTCTGTGGTCGTTTGACCCGGATAACCAGCCTGTGCCGGAAATTGCCGTTGAAATTCCATCAACAGAGAATGGGGGGATGAGTGCGGATGGACTGGTTCTAACAGTGAAATTGCGCGATGACGTGTTGTGGAGCGATGGTGAGCCGGTGACCGCGCAAGACTTCGTCTTCACCTATGATATGTTCATGGCGGATTCCAATGTTGTCGCCAGCCGCTATCCTTATGAGGATTATGTTGCCAGCGTGGAAGCACCGGACGATCAAACTGTGGTCGTCAATTTCAAGGAGCCTTTTGCGGCGTGGCTGACTGAGGTTTTTAAGTATGGCGTACTCCCCGAACACGTTCTTCAGCCTGTGTTCGAGGCGGATGGCACGCTTGATAATGCAGCCTGGAATACTGCGCCGACCGTAGGCGTGGGCCCATTCGTCTTCACAGAATGGGAGACTGACAGTCATATGATCTTTGAGGCGAACCCGAACTGGATCAACCCTCCCAAACTGGAACAGGTCTTCATCCGCATGGCAGATGACTCCGCGCAGGAGGTTTCCATTTTGGCTGGTGACACAGACATCGGTTCATTCCTGGACTGGTCGCAGGCCGATGCTATCAACAATAGTGGCACGGCGACGTTTGTGACACAACCTTCCGGTTATGATGAAGGCTGGTTCCTGAACTTTGACCCGGCAACAGCACACCCCGCCATGCTGGATGTGAATGTGCGCAAGGCCATTGTGCTTGCCACTGACCGCGAAAAGATCGTTCAGGATATTCTGGGCGGGCTGACCGAAGTGCCAGCCACTTTCTGGGATAGCACTCCTCCTTTTGCCGACCCGGCTTTGAAACCCTATCCTTATGATGCTGAGGAAGCCAAGCGTCTGCTGGACGAAGCGGGCTGGGTGGATTCCAATGCGGATGGCACACGCGACAAGGATGGCAAAGAACTGGTGTTGCGCTACATCGCCAATCAGAGACAGTTGCGCAAGGATGTGCAAGCCGTCGTCCAACAGATGTGGGCGCAAGTTGGTATTACTGCCGAACTGGTGAACTATGGTGATGACTACTTCAACGGTTATGCCGATGGCGGCCCACAAGCCACTGGTCAATACGATATTGCCGAATACTCCAGTACTGGCAGTTTCCCCGACCCTGAAGCTTCTGTCAACTGGCTATGCTCAGAGGTTGTTGGCGCGGATAACCCGGATGGTGGCAACTGGCAGGGTTACTGTAACGAGGATCTGGATGCTTTGTTCGATCAGCAAGCGACCACCACAGATCCTGCCGCCCGCCAGGAACTTTATTACCAGATCGGGAAGATCATGTTTGATGATGTGGTCTGGGTGGGTCTGTGGAAGGACCCCGATCTCTGGTCGGTGAGTACCCGTCTCCAGAATGTAAGGTTCTCTGGAGCCACTCCTTTCTGGAATGCGCATGAGTGGACCGTTAGTGAGTAAGTAAAGTTCTCTGGATTATCTTCAACGGATGGAGCGGAATATTCCTCTGTTCCATCCGTTGAATTCAACTTGATAGGACCGTCTCCACATGGTCAATTACATCCTTCGTCGTCTGGCTCAATCCATTCCGCAGCTCTTTCTCATCAGCCTCATCCTGTTTCTGCTGATGCAGGCGTTTGGGGATCCGATCGCTTCGTTGGGTGTGCGCACGCCGCCCAAACCGGCGGATCGGGCACGCCTCCGCCGCCAATTGGGCTTGGATCAACCCGTATATGTGCAATATTTTGTCTGGCTGGCGGGCAATGACTGGATGATGATCGATATGGACGGTGATGGCGTGGGCGAAACGCCCGGAAAACGCCGAGGCGTTTTGCGCGGCGATCTCGGCAACTCGTTGATCAACAAGAGACCGGTCGTGCAGCTTATCACCGAGCGCCTGCCCAACACTTTGCTGCTAATGGCTGTGGTGGAAGTTGTTATTATTATTATTTCCCTTTCGCTGGGTGCCTACTCGGCAGTGCGGCAATATTCCCTGTTCGATACCGTCGTCACAGGCTTATCCTTTGTGGGTTTTTCGATGCCCATCTTTTTAATTGCATTGTTATCCATGTATTTATTCAGCGTCAGCTTCAAGGAATGGGGATTGCCCTACCTGCCCACGGTGGGAATGTTCGATCCTCAGGTGGGTAAAACACCTGGGCAGATCGCATTACATATGGTGCTGCCTGTGCTTTCCCTTTCCATCATCAGCATTGCCGGATATAGCCGTTATGTGCGTTCCTCCATGCTGGAAGTGCTGGGCCTGGACTATATCCGCACCGCGCGCGCCAAGGGATTGCGTGAAATATTTGTTGTGCGGCGTCATGCCCTGAAAAATGCCATTCTGCCGTTTGTTACTCTCATCGGCCTGGACATTCCCTTCCTCCTGGCTGGGGCTGTCGTTACCGAAAGCATCTTCGCCTGGCCCGGCACGGGTCGTTTATTTGTTGAGCATACCGCCTTGTCTGATTATCCGGTGTTGATGGGCATCCTGATGATGACCGGCATTGCAGTCATCATATTTCAACTCCTGACTGACATCGCCTATTCATACCTTGATCCACGCATTCGCATTGCATAAATGAGGCGAGCGGAGAACCAGTCATGACGACCACGGCATTGCCCCAATCTCCTGTACGTGATGATATTGCAAAAACGCCGCTCTTGAGTCCCTGGCAGTTGGCTTTGCGACGATTTCGCAAACACACCATGGCTCTCGTATCCCTGGGAGGATTGATCGTTATATTTCTGTATATCTTTTTTGGGGGAACCTTGTTGGCCCGCGGCCTGTGTGGCCCCACCGGTGAGTTTGTGACTGGTGAGGCTTACGCCAATTGCAACGACACCTCCATAAAACTTCAACCGCCTTCACGCGCGCATTTCTTTGGCACAGATACGATCGGGCGCGATATTCTGGCGCGCACCATTTATGGCGGGCAGATCTCCCTTTCCATTGGCATTTTTGCGGCGATCGTCGAAGTGCTGGTCGGTGTTCTGATAGGCGCCATTGCCGGCTACTACGGCGGCTGGCTGGACGATCTTCTGATGCGAATTACCGAAGCCATGCTCATTATCCCCAGCCTGTTCCTGCTCATCGTACTTTCAAAAGCCCTCAATGGAAAAATACCCATCGTGGAGATATTTGGGCGTTCTCTCAGTGGAAGTGTGGTCATTATTGTTTTTGTGATCGGTTTTACCAGTTGGATGTATCTGGCAAGGATCGTGCGCGCCAACGTCCTCTCGCTCAAGGAATTGGACTTTATTTCTGCGTCCCGCGCCCTGGGCGTTTCCGACTCCCGCATCATCTTCAGGCATCTTCTGCCGAATACGATTGCCCCCATCACAGTTTCCGCCACCCTGGGCGTCTCTGCCGCCA
>JAXIPJ010000160.1:0-3139 GCA_045402985.1 Anaerolineales bacterium | reverse complement strand
TCGGAACGAAGCGGAAACGTGCCTGAAAACGAACGCGTCAAAGTCGCGGAGCAAATTGGCTTGGGCGCTTTGGTGTATTCCATGCTTTCAGTGGACAACAATAAAGATATTGTCTTCGATATCAACGAAGCGCTGTCTTTTGATGGGCGAACTGGACCTTATATCCAGAACGCCCATGTGCGGGCGAATAGTATTTTGAAAAAGGCTGGCAGTTTATCAACTGATAGTCACTTTGATTACGAGCTGGATAAACATGAAATCGAGCTCATCGAGCAAATTTCTCGTTTTCCTACTGCTGTGCAACAAGCCGCAAACGAATATCGTCCGCTGGTGATGGCGGCGTACGCGTATGACCTCGCGAACGCCTTCCATTCGTTCTATCACGCGGTGCCTGTGTTACAAAGCGAGGATGAGCACGTGCGAAACGCCCGACTGCACCTGGTGGCCGCGGCAAAGCAGACCATCGCGAATGCGCTGCGGTTACTCGATATCCAGGCGCCGGATGTGATGTGAGAATCAGGCTAAACGTTTGAGTTGCGTTTAGCCTGTTTTATTTTACAGTCTGTCATTGCGAGCCTCTGTTCCGAGTGTATCGAGGGCGGCGAAGCAATCCTCTCGCGATGTAGGAGATTGCTTCAGTTGCTCACCTGCATTTCACCGGGCGCATTGCGATGCAAGCGTCGCTCCCTCGCAATGACGTAAATCACCAAGGAGAATCCATGCCAATCAAAACTCTCATCATGGGCGCGGCGGGACGTGATTTCCACAACTTCAATACGTTCTTTCGCGGCAACAAGGATTACGAAGTCGTGGCGTTCACTGCTACTCAAATTCCTGATATCGAAGGGCGGCTCTATCCGACCGAACTGGCGGGTGACCTTTACCCGGGCGGAATCCCCATCCACGCGGAGGATGAGCTGGTTGAACTTATCAAAAAGCATGGCGTGGATCAGGTTGTCTTTGCTTATTCAGATGTACCGCATGAATACGTAATGCACAAAGCCGCACTGGTCACTGCCGCAGGCGCGGACTTCCGCTTGATGGGCACGAAGCTCACACAGGTTAAGTCGAGCAAGCCTGTTGTGTCGGTCTGCGCTGTTCGGACGGGATCCGGCAAAAGTCAGACAACGAGGCGGGTGTCTTTAATCCTGCGCGAGATGGGATACAAAGTCGCGGCGATCCGTCACCCAATGCCCTATGGGAATTTGATCCGCCAGGAAGTGCAGCGCTTTGCAGATTATGAAGATTTGGATGAGGCCGAATGCACGATTGAGGAGCGCGAGGAATACGAACCCCATTTGGCGAATGGTGTGATCGTGTACGCGGGCGTGGACTATGAAAAGATCCTGCGCAAGGCTGAGCAGGAAGTGGATATTATATTGTGGGATGGCGGCAATAATGACTTCCCATTTTACGTGTCTGATTTTCAAATCGTGGTTGCGGATCCGCATCGCCCTGGGCATGAGTCGAGTTATCATCCAGGCGAGACGAACGCGCGGCTGGCGGATGTGTTCGTGATCAACAAAGTGGATACAGCTGAACCTGAAAAAGTAATTCGCGTACGGGAGGCGCTTCGCAAGTTGAACCCAAACGCGGTCCAAATCGAAGCCGCTTCCCCATTGTTTGTCGAAGACCCCGACACGATCCGCGGCAAACGCGTGCTCGTGGTGGAGGACGGCCCCACATTGACTCACGGCGAGATGGCTTATGGCGCGGGCTATGTGGCAGCGCGGCGTTTTGGAGCGGAGGCAATCGTTGACCCGCGTCCGTTCGCGGTGAACACCATCGCGGCGACCTATGAGAAGTATCCGAAGACTGGCCCCATTCTGCCCGCCATGGGATATGGCGACGCGCAGATGAAAGATCTTGAAGAGACGATCAACAAATCCGATGTGGATATGGTGATCGTTGGCACGCCAATTGATTTGAAGAGAATTATCAATATCAATAAACCATCGCAACGAGTGCGTTATGAATTACAGGAAATCGGTCAACCGACGTTGCAAGAATTGTTGATGCAGAAGTTTGGGAGGAAATAGTTGGATAGTTATTAGCAGGGGCGATCCTTCAAGATTGATCGGACTCGCTGATTAATCCGAGCGGGTCGCCCAGACTGGAAAACAGGAGTCGGGTGATAGAATTCACCCGACTCCTTATTATTTCTGAACGAATCGTATTTGCAAAAAACCATCATAGAAATGAAAAACAAAACCTTTGCCTCCGGCCTGAGCGCGTGGCTGAATAATATTCCCATTCAAGACCCGGTCAATCGCCGTATGGCGACTCTTGTGCAGGTGATGCTGATTGGGTTCATCGCCATCATTGTCATTTCATCGATCCTGAACATTGTTATATCTCCTTCCAGCATTTCACCACAAATCGTGCTGATCCGCACTGCCATTTTCATCCTCATCATCGGAATTCCACTATTCTTGCTTCGGCGCGGTCACTTTCACAGCTCTGTGTTGATCATCGTTGCCATCTTCTTTCTCGTGGAGACCTTCGCTGTGATGTCAGCAAGCCTCCGTGAGATCGCTGAAACATTATCCTTCTTTACGCTGACGATCATACTGGCAGGCCTGCTATTAGGTCCGCGCGCGCTCATACTCACCTACATGTTCGCTGCAGGAGTAGTCAGCCTCGGTGCTTTTCGGGAGCAACGTGTTGAACTGGAGGGCGACGGCATCACGATCGCCATCAATTTTATTTTGCTCCACGGTCTAATAAGCCTGTTTCTTGGCCAGTTTGGGGTCACACTTCGTGCTGCGCTGAATGCTGCGCTGCAGCGGGAACACGAATTGGAAAACGAGATCAGTGTTCGCAGACAGGCCGAAGTAGCATTGCGAAAATCCACCGAACGAATGGAAACATTGCACGAGATTGACCGCTCCCTTCTCTCCGCCCGCTCAGCTCATGAGATCGCCAAAGATGCCATCTTTCGAATCCGCCAGTTGATTCCCTCTGCACGCGCCAGTGTGACCTTGTTCGATCTCAGTACAAGTGAAGCCAAATTCCTTGCCGCCGATTTCGACGGGATGGAAACCATTCCAGATACTCCGATTCCATTGGAGGAATTCGGACTAAATGTCATAGATGTGCTTCGGCAGAATAAACCCTGGTTTACGAATGATATGCTGAA
>JAXIPJ010000214.1:0-16144 GCA_045402985.1 Anaerolineales bacterium | reverse complement strand
AGCCGACCCAGATCAAGAAACTTCAGAAAGTTAACTTTAGGAATACGGTAAAACCGGTCACTGAAACGAGCAGGAACAAGCCAGCGATCCAACGCGCGTTGTCGGGCAGGCGCTGCGGGAATTCTGCCAGCGAGAGGATTCGCTCTTGATAATGGGAGCCGGTCAAGGTCCATAAAAGAAGCGGCAGTATACACATCACGCCAAGTCCCAGAATGGCTCCTATCCATGAGCTGCTGGCAGAAATGTCCACGCCCAATTCGGCTGCCATATCCAGCAGTTGCAGGATGGAGAGGAAAGCCAGAAAGGCAGAGACGGCAAAGATGAGCCGCCAAAATGTGAGCCGCGAGGGTTGAGTAATTGTCATTTATTTTCAGAGTTAGAAGAAATTTGAAATTCCCAAGAGCCACATCATAGCTTATTCATATGTGGTTTTGATGCAAAGACCCGTATTGTCGCTGCCGCATCGTCCTCCATATTGCCGCTGATGAATTCAGGGCGAATATGCGGCATAATCCTCTGAAGTGCTTCCACCTCACGCGTCAGGATCTCAATATCAACATGTTCAAAACAGGATTCGAATACACTACGATAATTCCACAAGCGATAACGATTGTGATTAGTAGATGGATTCAACCAGTTGAGCCATATTTCTCTCGAAAAACGCAACATCTCAAAAGGATATTTAAAAAAATGGTCACGCAAATCCACAAAATGAATCTGGATGCCGTCGGGTTTCGTTAGCGCTGCCAGTGCGCTGGTAACACCTTCCACATCATCGAGGTGTTCATAAACTGAATTGCTCACTACTATATCAACAGGCTCCACCAGTCTATGTGCAAACACGTCTCGGATGTCTGCCTGCAACAACGTTATCCACTCTGTACGCGGATTGAACTTATCTTTTTCCACGATAAAGTATTTTTCCTCTGTTGAAAACAACCGCCTATTGTGCATCTCATCGGGCGGAGCGTATTTATCACACAGAATCACGTGAGACGCACCTTCATTTAGAAGGCCAAAGCCTGTATCAAATCGTCCACCATACCCAAAGACTAGAACACGTTTATTCTTAAATGATAGACCTCTCTTTGAGAGCACATCAACATATCTTTGCACCGCTTCAAACGGATTGCTGGTTTCGAGCCCCGGACGAATAATCCAGCTGCGCAACAACAATGCGCGTACAAGTTTCTCAGGCAGAAAGCGCCTAACAAGGCGAGGCACAAGGTAGGGGAGATTCAAAATCGCGTTCTCACTTGAGATCTATTTGACCCATTCACTACAAAATTACTTGCTATCAAGGAAACTCATTATAAGATCATAATATTTTTTGCACATTGCATCCGTCGAATGAACATGTAAAACGTGTGTTTTTGCAGTTGCGCCTAATCTTTTCATCATCTTCGGACTCTCAATTAATTGTAATATGGAATTCTCCAGCTTCTCAGAATCTTCCATGGGAATCAGCAACCCATTTACACCGTCAGTTACCAGGTTTTTAATTCCATCCACCCGGGTGGCGATGACTGGAATGCCTGCTGCCATTGCTTCCATCAACGCTCTTGACAACCCCTCCCAGCGCGAAGGAAGGACAAAGATATCTGCAGATGCCAGAACAGGCGAAATATCATCCCATGTTCCGAGGAGTTTCACAGAATTAGATAAACCAAGCCTCAAAATCTGTGACTCTAATTGAGCGCGTAGGGGTCCGTCACCACAAATGCCAGCCTTTACATTTGGAAAATGGCTCACCACGATGGACATGGCCTGAATGAAATACTCGTGCCCTTTTTGATAAGTAAGGCGACCGATGGAAAGAAGGAATATATCTGTTTCGCTCAACCCCAGGCTTCTTCGCGCTTCTGGTCTATCGATTGATAAAGTATCCAGTGGCGTGACCCCATTTGGGATCACAGTGATCTTATCCGCGCGTACGCCTTCTTTGATGGCTCGCGCGCGCGTTTGCTCAGAGACTGCCACCAGCGTATGTGCGACGCCAATATTAATCAGCAAACTATGAAGCGATTGACGCCAGCGCGGGAATGCTTCGATCTTGCCGCGATGAGTTGCGATCCGCACTGGCATGCGCGCCAGCCAGGCAAGCAGTAGACCAAGTAGATTGCTGTCATGTGTAAAGGTTTCGACAACATCAAATTTTTCGTGCCTTAGCAGGGTCCATAACCGCCACAAGCCTTTTGTTAACTTCCACGTCTGAAGGATAAAGCTCGCGCTGGGTTCATAGGAATGGAGGTTATGAATGGGAAAATCAACCGTCTGCCTCCATTTTTCATGCAGGTTTTCCTTGTCATAAAAAAAAGCGACTGCCACACCACAACCCTGCGATTTGAACCAGCGCGCCTGATCAAGCAAGCCTCGTTGCGCGCCGCCGATCGCCATTTGGGTACCAATGAGAAGAATTGAAAAGTGTTTAATTGCCATGTTTACAGGAACTTGAATTGCCAGATGGATTTGGATCAGATACCCAGCAAATCCTTATATTGCGGGATGACTGAATCGATATGATATTGTTCGAGCCAGCTTTTGGGCGGATGACGAACATCTCCGCCTAAAACCAACTCGATGGCAGACGCAATGGCCTCAGCATCTCCAACAGGGACGAGATGCCCGTATTGTCCATGCTTTAGGATTTCAGATGGGCCACTTAAACAATCCGTGCTTACCACCGGGCAATCACAAGCCAGGGCTTGAATTAATACACCTGGCAAACCTTCCCACTTTGAGGATAAGACAAAAACAGAAGTTTTTTTCATAAATGCGAAAGGGTTTAGTTCAAAGCCGAATAGATCAACCATATCCTGCAAGCCAGCTGAGCGGATCAAATTTTCAAGCGCTGGTCTTTCCTCGCCGTCGCCTAGAATGACGAGGCGCGCTGGGATCCTTTTGCGGAGAATGTCAAAGGCGCGGATCAGTGTGGGAAAATCCTTTTGCTCCGTCAGGCGCCCAACGCCCAGGATGACCGGAACATGATCCACATTGAAAAAAGGATGTTGCACCGATTGCTGTGCGGCTTGCAGGAGTTCATCCGAGATGACAGGGTTGTTGATCACTCGAATCCGCGCAGGTGAAATACCAGTATAAATAGAAAGGTCCTGCGCCGCGCCGCGTGATACAGTGACGATACCATCTGCTAATGGATAAACACTGGAAAGCACCAGTTTTTCAACGATCTTTTTCCAATTGGTGCGCTTATTTTTTGAGATATGAACTGATATACGTATGATGACTCGGGTAGAGACTCTGGAAATCCTTTTTGCGATAATCGCGATCACACTGGTCACTTCGAACGGAGAGAGCAATGAGATCGGTCTTTCAGTGCGAAGATAGTGTATGAGTTTCACAAACATGGTCAACGGGCTGCCAGCATCAAGATCGATGATACGCGCGCGTGGGTGTACTTCCGAACGAAGCGGCCCATCAGCGCGGCCCATCACCAGGTCGACGGGATAGCCCAGATCGATGAATCCACGCGCCAGCTGCAACATCACGCGTTCGGCACCGCCCACTCCAAAGTCGTGAAAAAAGATGGCAAGGCGTGGAGGATTGGAAGCGTTGTTCATATCAATTGATGCCGTTGCGTGTCAGCTGACCCAGCCAATCCTGAAACATCAAAACATACCATAACGGATATTGCCAGTCTTTCTGGCTTTGCAGATGCTCCGTCCATTTCTCCCGAATTGGGATCGGGTTTAGATAACCCTCCCTGCGAAGGCGATTTTCATCGAGAAGATCTTCAGCCCATGCGCGCAGAGGTCCGCGCAGCCACGAATCGATCGGCACACCAAAGCCCATCTTCGGTCGCTCTATCATCCTTTGCGGTAGATATTGCTGCAAAACCTGCCGCAAGATCCATTTGCCCTGCCCCGAACGAATCTTCATGTGGAGCGGAAGCCGCCAGGCAAACTCGACCACGCGATGATCATCCAAGAGGGGGACCCGTCCCTCCAGGCTGGCGGCCATGCTGGCCCGATCCAGCTTGACAAGAATATCATCCGGCAGATAAGTCATTAGATCCAGATACATCATACGTTGTGCGAAATCGGGCAATAACTGTGAATTCACGGCGGCCATGTGAAAAGCGGATGGTTCACGTCCATTGATTACCACTTGAGCCGGTTGATCCCAATGCGAGCTAAATCTCCAATATAGTTCATCCGCGCTCTTTACTTTTGTGATCTCAGATAAATAATAGAACCTGGTTGCGAGACGGCCATTGGATGTGATCTTTTGCCAATCAAGTTTTGATGCCCCTTCAAAGATATTCCCTGCAATACTGCGCGCAACTTTTGGCACGGGCCCAACCAAACTCCAAACTTTTAACGAACGCAGGTAGCGCGAATATCCGCCGAACAACTCATCGCCGCCATCTCCCGAAAGTGAAACTGTAACGGACTGACGAGCAAGCTTCGAAACGAGATAAGTAGGTATCTGGGATGAATCGCCAAGAGGCTCATCGAACATGGATGGGATCTGCGGGATGACATCCAGCGCGTCGCGCGACGAAACATATAATTCCGTGTGATCGGTCTTGAGGTGTAAAGATACTTCCTTGGCGTATTCTGCTTCGTTATATCCCGACTCCTGGAACCCGATGGTGAATGTCTTAACGGGGCGCGTACTTTGGGCCTGCATCAGTGCGACGATGGTTGAGGAATCGATCCCGCCTGAGAGGAACGCCCCAAGCGGCACATCCGCGATCATACGCTCCCGAACGGATTCCTTCAGCAATTCGTCCAAAGCGGATATCGCATCCTGGTCGCTGCCTTGAAATGGATTCTGCAAACCACGCTCAGCCGCTTCACGAGCCGACCAGTAGCTGATCCTGTTTCTATCGGCTTGTCTCAAGCTTTCATCAAAAGTCAAGATCACGCCAGGAGTTAGCTTCTTCACGGCCTGAAAAATAGAGTGTGGCGCGGGAACGTACCCATAACGAAGATATAAGGTCAAAGATTCGCGATCAACTTCCGGCTTGAATGACGGATGGGCGCTCAATGCTTTCAACTCGGAGCCGAATAGCAATGTGTTCCCATACCAGCCATAATATAGCGGCTTTACCCCGATACGGTCTCGAATCAGGTGGAGTTTTTTCTCATGGCGATCCCACAAAGCAATTGCAAACATTCCATTGAAGCGCGCTACTGCCCGCTCCAGTCCCCATTCCAGGATCCCGGCCAGCATCACTTCCGTGTCTGAGGTGCCGCGGAAAGTATAGCCAGTAGAATCCAACTCGTTCCTCAACTCCGCGTAATTATAGACCTCACCATTGAAGACCATTACATAACGCTCGTTCGCGGAGAACATGGGCTGGTGCCCCGTGGGGGATAAATCCAGAATTGCAAGGCGACGAAAACCGAGGGCGACTCCAGATCCCTGGTCCACCCAGGAGCCACTATCATCTGGGCCGCGATGACGGATCCTATCGGACATCCGGTTTATAACTGCTGTTAAATCAGCATTTGTTTCCGAGTTGGAGAAATTCCAAAAACCCGTGATACCGCACATTAATGATCATCCCTTCTGAAAAACGAATTCATTACAGCCATGCCCGCAACCAACGGTCTTAAGACGCCGAAGTTCAAGACCCTTTGAAAGATGGAACTCGATAATGTCATCCGGTTTGGCTACTTCAAATGGATAGCCGCCCACCCAATCCACTACATCGCGCCAGGCAGACATGCCACGTTGTCTGTTGTAGTTGCGCCAAAACGAGATCGCCCGACCGCGCAGAATGTCACCTGCAATTTTCATTCCAAAGATAAGAACGAAAGACGGATAAAGCACCAAAAATCTCCAGCGTGGCCGAAGCGTGTTATACGTCCGTTTAATCGTTGCCCAAAATGAACTCAACTGGCCCTGGTCGTTATAAATTGCAATGAACAGTTTGCCGTTCTTCTTTATCGGCAGGAGAGCATTTCGCATTCCACTCTGCATTTGCCCCGTATGATGAAGAACACCCCATGAATAGACAATATCAAACTTTCGCAGGGATCGAATATATGATTCATCCAAAGCGTCTCCCTGTTCAATGACCCAATTTTCGGAGTCCGGAAAATATCGTTTTCTTAATTCCTTTGCACAGTTCACGCTGAATACATCGTAATCGAATGAATGGACGTGACTGGCACCGAGACGTATGGCAGCCAGGGAAAACAGTCCACTGCCAGTGCCTATATCAAGGAATCTTTTCCCGGCTAATGATTCCAGGTCGAGCATGGATCTCAGGGAATTTTCCGCCTCCTGAATTTGTGCATCCGTAAGATTGGCAACAAAGCGCCCCCAATTCTCACCGAACTCGAAGCGCATATCATCCTTCACAGAGTTACTGATCATTTTGTGTTTCCCTTCGGAAAATTCTTTTTATATTGGATGAACCGATCTTTATGCCCAGCCAGCTATTAATGAGCCAGGCCCAAACAGTCAATGGCTGGAAAGGCCAGGTCCACAAGCCTTTGGTTAAATATTGAGCCACCCTTCGAAAATTATGCTCCAGCGCATAATAGCTTGCCACTTCCATCCAACGCCGACTGATGACAACATTTCGATATATTCCAAACTGCCTGAGTTCTTCTGAATGTTTTGAAACAAGTGTTGCTGCTGAGAGCTCAATTAACTTTGGGGAGCGTTCGGAAGAGAAATGTACGCGGACCAATGGCTTGTCCACGGCGAGCAGACGAAACATTGAACAATAACGTAATAACCAATCCCAATCTTCATAACGCCTCAGATGTGTATCCAAATAGCCAACCTTGTCCAGAAGTATGCGTTCAAATAACAGAGAAGACCCTGGCGCCTGATCACACCCAAGAAACAGTTTTTTGTAATCGACATGCTGTGGGATGTAGATCTGCGAGACCTGCTTGTCAATACGCTCGTAAGCAGTGTAACAGGCTCTTTGATCGGGCGCGGCACGCTCGATTGCCTCCAATTGGGTCTGCAATTTCTCTGGTAACCACTCATCATCAGAATCCAGCCAGGCGATGTATTTTGCTTCCGATGCTTTCATGCCCATATTACGCGCCGCCGCCGCTCCGAGATTTATCTCATGCCATATCAACCTGACGCGTTCATCGGCAATACTTCGCACAACATCACGAGTCATGTCAGATGAACCGTCATCAACGACAATCACCTCCAAATCGTGGAATGTTTGCGCGAGGGCGCTTTCCACAGAGCGCGCAATTGTGGACGAACGGTTGTAGGCAGGAATGATCACGCTAACGATTGGAGGCATGGTTCTTCTTCAAGTAATTTGTTATCCGCATTGGGCTTTGTGTGACTACAATGAACAGCCAGGCCCAATTATGCTTAATGGCTATTCGGATAACATTAACAAAATCCCATAGCCGCCTTTGACGCGCAAATAATATCATCAGTTCGATGGAGGTCAGATCATGCCATGTGACACTTCGCTTTTGAAGAGCCGCGTTGGCATGGCCGCTCGACATGTATTTTTGGGCGAGACGACGATTTTCCAGCAGGATTCGTTCCTGTGCATCTAACCCTTGATTGATCGTCAACGAGCCCGGATGTTTCCGATAATGATAGAAGACCTTATCCACAAATACGTGTCTAAAACCAGCAAGATAAAGCCTGATCAGAAAATCCCGATCTGCGCCCACGGGATATGCCAGGTCAAAATTCCCAACTCGCGCAAATACGTCGCGCCGGAAAAACCACGCATTGATGGCAGGAGCACCAAAGATGAGATGGTCTAGCAATACATCCGCACTCATGGAAGGATACCGATCCACAAGATCTTCGCCAGATGAGGTGGACTCAAAAACATCCGCTGTTCCAATGAGGACATCAATTTCTTTGTCAGATTCAAAAATGCCCACAATTTCTGAAAAGATCCCCTGTTCATAATGATCATCGCTATTCAATAAGCCAATGATTTCCCCCCTGGCTGTTCGCAACCCTTTATTAATAGCATCATATAGGCCATGATCAGACTCGATCCTTGTGATCAAATGAGGATATCTGGATAGTACGCTGGCAGTGCCATCGGTGGACTTGCCATCCATCACGATATGCTCAAGCTCAGGATAGCCTTGAACAATCACGCTCTCGATTGCCTGCCCAATTAAACCTGCCCGATTAAAGGAGGGAGTAATGATCGTTATGCGCGGCAGCATGCAACCAGGTCCTTATCCATTTTCACAACT
Source organism: Anaerolineales bacterium (assembly GCA_045402985.1). Taxonomy (GTDB): domain Bacteria; phylum Chloroflexota; class Anaerolineae; order Anaerolineales; family Villigracilaceae; genus Defluviilinea. The sequence continues at coordinate 7,961 of JAXIPJ010000214.1, read as the reverse complement.
TCCGGAGATATTCCACATCAAACAGCATGATAAACATCGATCATTGCCTGAGCGGTCTTTTGCCATGAATACTTCTTCACCCAAACCAAACCCGCTTTTACCTGATCGGCGTCCCGTCTGTTTTTTTCGATACAGACATCCAAAGCAGCGGCGAGGCTTTCAGGCTTTGCAACTTCAAAATAAAATGGAATATCGCCAGCGACCTCACATGTTGAAGGTATGGACGAGGCAATGACGGGGCATACGCACGCCATCGCTTCCAGAAGAGGCAGCCCAAAGCCTTCATAGTGAGATGGATAAACGAATGCCCGGGCTTGATTGTAGAGGTCACAGAGTTGCTTGTCATCGATTCCGCCAAGCAGCTGGACCTGATGCTGAATACCCATGTTGGAAAGCAGTTCTGACTCCTGTTTGGTCCATTCATTGCCCACAACGACCAGCTTCAGGTCGTGGCGCGATCTCCATTGCGAGTAAGCAGTTATCAGATCCGAAAAGCCCTTATATTTTGCACGCCCGCCCATGTACAGAATGAACGGTATATCCATGCGAAGATCGATTCGGGAAGAATCGACAGGTCTGAATTGTTCGCCATACCCCAAATGGCTGATCGATATTTTTTCATCAGGAATGTTGTAGTAATGGATCAAATCCTGTTTTGTGGCATTGGATATACAGATTAGATGATCTGCGCGCTTGAACGCCTGTGATTTGAGATGAATAACATCCCTGGCATCATTAAATGTATCAGGATATTTTTCGTAGATCAGGTCATAGACCGAGAAAATTTGTTTGCCGCGCCAACCTGCCAGGCTGCGATAATACGTTGAATGAAATATCGTGTTCCTTGTGTTTTTAACTTTTTGATTGACGAGCAAATTATTCAGGAACGGATAAAGATCCTTCCATAGATTCCTGGGAAGAAGGTATTTCTCAAGGTTTGGAACAATGATCTGCCCGATCTGTTCGCTGAGATCGCTTTTTGTTGCATGCAGAATGATCTTGAGAGAAATCGACGGATTCAATGCGCAGATGAGCGGCAGCACCTCATTAAAGATCCTTGAGATGCCTCGCATTTTTTGAACATGATAAATATAGCCGTCGATCACTACTTCCATGATCTATCACTCACGCTGCCTCGGTGATTTGGAGTCATTTAGGAAATGCCCGGTTATCTGGTGAAAATCATTTTCCAAAAGAGAGCGGGGCGCGCGCTGCGAAAGCATGCTTCTTAAGGCGCCAAAACGATGCCCAAAAATGATCCGTGTTTTTAGCTGGTGAATCTGTTTCCTTCCCATCCAATGGACAGAACTGCTGGAATGATGCAGCTTAAGGTTATGTTTTTTCGATATGAACTGGAGAGTTTCATATGTGTAGAAAGAAACATGCTGGCCATGTTCCAATCCGTAATACCACCACTGATCCAGCGGCTTTGGAGAGCGCGGGAGCAGAGTGGTCGAAAAGAGTAGATTCTCGCTATAGTTGAGCATTGTTTCGACCTCTGGCATGGGATCAACCAGATGTTCAAATACCTCCCATGCAGTCAGCAGGTCATACTTATCACCTGCATGTGCTTCAAAACCCTCAGCAAAAATGTTTTCGCAAAGCGGATCGTGACGATAAAAATCAAAACCCTGATCGCGCATCAATCGCACAAAGATGCCATAGCCGCCGCCATAATCAATAAACTTTCCTGTGGCAGGAAAACACATCAATATTAGTCTTTTCGTTACATCAGTCATTTGCAAATTTCTGCCGAGTATACCAATGTCACTTTTTGTAATGGCAGTTGAATAAGACTCATCCAACCAGTATGGGTTCTCAGATTGTATAAATCCGCATTGATCACATTGATGGAACGCAACAGAATACTTGTTCAATAATTTGCCTGTGCCGAACAGTGTGGTGGAGTGCTTACAAATTTTACAGTTCATTTGTTCCCAATACCCTGCTCAGAATCCCTTTGACCGATCTAAATAGAAAACTTTTCACAACACTACGAAGATCAGTTGCATTAAAAAAATGTTTTGCCGTGATTTGATCGGCAGGCATGTTCCATTGCATTTTTTTAGGATGGATCAAGGGAAAATCCATCGAAACCAAAGGCATGTTTGCAAGCCAGGATTCTTCCTGAGTATGTGTGGCGGCCTGCCCAAACCCGATATTGGATACCAGGTTATTTTTGGGCATGATGCACAGAGACTTATATGCCATGCAAACCAATGCCCACTGGTAATCCCAGGTGTGACCCATGCGCTGGGAACGCAGCTGCCCTAAAAGTTTTGTCCACAGATCACGCTCAGATCGGCTTCTAAAAATATGGAAATTCAACGCAGGAGAAAAAGTGTCCCAGCTTCGGAAAAATAACCAGGCCCGTCGCCAGGTCGCCCAGCCCCATACATGAGCATATTTCGAAAAATAATAGCTCGCGGAGGGGACGTTTCTGCCCATCAGAAAATTATTTCCATTGATATGCATGATGCGCGGGTCAGCTTTGTAATGTTCAAGCAGTTCTTCACAAAAGCGGAAAAAGCTGGGATGTGGCAGGCAGTCGTCCTCCAAAATGATCGCGCGCTCCTCCTGCTCAAAGACCCAATCCAGGCCGGATATGATCCTGTCCCTCAGCCCCAGATTTGTCTCTGCGTAATTCCTTTTCACTTCACAATCCCAATCCACCTGCTCAACAATCGCGCGGACGTTCCTGCATGTTTCTGTTTCATCCAGGTTCTTGGGTCCATCAGCAATCACATATAACTTGGCGGGCTTTGATTGCCGAATCGCCTCAAAAACCCGTGCAGTTTGTTCCGGCCTTTTGAAAATGAAAAATGCCACCGGGGTTTTGATAGAATCAGAAGGGAATTGTTGAGCAGACATACTTTCAATCTTTGCGTTGATAGAAATAATCATGGTCAGTGAACATTTCCACCAGTGAATAATAAATTGCCAGATAGGAATGAAGTTCGTAGGTATTGAAAAGATCCTCCAGCAATAAATACCTCGGCCTATATTTTTCCAGGTTTAGCCCTTTCAAGGCATTTAATTCATAGCCTTCCACATCCAGCGAAAAAAAGTCGATAGTCGCAGGTTTATCTTTTACATCATCCAAAACTGATTCCAGCGTTCTGGCTGGCACATCAATTTTGTATGATCCATCAATATTTTGAACTTTTAGACCAGTGGATATATGTTCATTCTCGATAGACTGGTCAGCAAAAGCGCCTTCCGTCAACGACATTAAATTAGCATAACGCATAGAGATCGCTTTCGAGTTGTGCTCATTTGAAACCAGCGCACAATTAAAGACTACCGAGTTCTTACGCGTCCTGCAACACTGCTCAAATAAATTAGGTATGGGTTCTATCAATATGCCAGACCAACCTAAAAAATTTTCAAGATAATAGGTGTTGCTCTGCGTAAACCCGTCGTTTGCGCCCACCTCAATAAAAAATCCTCCACCATATCCCAAATACTTTGCAAGCTTATCATCAATGCCGTTGAGAGCGGGTTTGGAATATTTTGGGTTTCTGAAAAATTCATATAGCTTGCGTCGATCCACAAACCTAAAAAGAATTTTCTCAATCAGACTTTGCAACCGGGACATTCGTCACAATTCCTTTCACTTTTCAAGCAGCCAGGTCCCGTCAAGGTTAAGGGTGGCCGGGCCATTCCAGCCCGCGCTGCCTGTTCCAAAGAAATCTCCGGTCTCCACATCAATGTAGCCGATTCCATCCACAGGCCAATCCGCTTCACGTCCGGAGATCAGGATGCGTGCACCGATCAAATAGCGGCCCTGCGTAAACGGGAATTTCTTCAAATGAAATTGAAAAGACCCAGACCCGGAAACATCCTTGAACAAATCTCCTTTGTAGGATTGGTAATGGACAGTAAGTATCTGGCCTGCATAAGTCGAGATCGAAACGCCTACATCCACATTTTGAAAAGTGAGATTCTCAGCCGCTTTAAATCCAAATTCAAGGACGAGGTCCATTCCGCTTCTTGCCACACCAATTGGGATGTTATTTGAATCCTTAATGCAAAAATCTGTAAAACGGATCCTGCCATCTCCAGATCGATTTTCAACGCGATCTTCCAAAGTGGACCTGGAGATGCTGTCTTTGATGATATTCGCGGAATAATAATTTATCATATCCAGGGTCTCGCCGGAATTAACGGCCTTTCCCTTGTCTAAAACAATGACGTTACGGCAAAAATTTTCAATGGCGCCCATATTATGGCTCACAAATAACACCGTCCGTCCCTGCCGGGTCACATCTCCCATTTTCCCAAGGCACTTTTTTTGAAACTCAGTATCCCCCACGGCCAGCACTTCATCCACCACCAGAATTTCCGGTTCCAAATGTGCAGCTACCGCGAATGCCAGACGCATATACATGCCACTGGAATAATACTTTGCAGGCGTATCGAGAAACTTTTCAATTTCTGCAAAATCGACGATCTCGTCGAACTTGCGCTCGATCTCGTGACGCTTCATACCAAGGATCGCTCCGTTGAGGTAGATATTCTCGCGTCCACTCAACTCGGAGTGGAAGCCTGTTCCCACTTCCAGCAGGGATCCGACGCGGCCGAAGATCTCCACCAGTCCGCGCGTAGGCTTCGTAATGCGCGAAATGATCTTTAGAAGTGTACTTTTCCCTGCTCCGTTTCTACCAATGATACCTACGGCATCCCCATGTTTGATATCGAAGGAAACGCCATCCAAGGCCCAGAACGTATTTTCACCCGGCTTTGACTTTGTATCGAACCACCTTAATGGCGCGCGTAAAGCAGAAACGAGTGCCTCGCGCAAGGTCCGGCTGACAACATGAGCGCCAATGCGATATTGCTTCGAAAGATCCTCTGCACGGATGGCAATATCACTCATCAGATCACATCCGCAAAATTATTTTCCATGCGACGGAAATAATAAAGTCCGCTAATGAACATCACGACCACAACTGCGGCTGAAACGCCGATCATAAATCCGCCGCTTGTTTGCATGCCCAGCAAAGCCCAACGAAAGCCTTCGACTACACCCGTCATCGGGTTCAATCCATACAGCAAACGCCAATTTTCCGGGATCAGTGAACTGGAATATGCGATCGGCGTGGCATACATCCAGAACTGCGTAAGGAATGGCACAATATAACGCACGTCTCGATACTCCACGCTTAGCGCAGAAAGCCAGATGCCTACCGCTAAAGCACTGAGCAGCGCCAAGAGCAAAAAGAGAGGTAGGTATACAATAGCCGCCGTGGGAGCGATATGATAATAAGCCATCAAGCCCAGCAGGACGAGGAAGGCGATGGCAAAATCCATCACGCCGGCTAATGTGGAAGCCAATGGAATGATGAGACGAGGGAAATAAACCTTGCTGATCAGGTTCTGGCTGTTGATCAGGCTGTTACTTGAATTTGTGAGTGCGAAGGCAAATAACTGCCAGGGCAGAAGAGCCGTATAAGTGAAAATGGGATAGGGAATTCCATCGGATGGAAGTTTCGCCAATTGCCCAAAGATAACGCTGAAAATGACCATGGTCAGGAGGGGTTGTAAGATCGCCCAGGCTGCGCCCAGAGCCGTTTGTTTGTAGCGCAATTTGATGTCGCGCCAGGCCAGGAAAAAAAGCAATTCACGATAAAGCCACAATTCCCTAAGCTCCAACGCTGCCCAGCCATGCGGAGGTTCGATCAAAAAGTGTGCTTTAGAGGAAGCTAACGAAGTGGGTGAACCAGCAGGTATATTTTCCATTGGCGCTATCTCTCTGGGTGCTGGATCATCTCGTAACCCTGCCCAGTGGATCTCAGAATTATGTCTTTCGGGGTATCCACCACCAGTAATCCGCTTTCCATGCAGGTCAAACGCAAAATATCCATGATCTCATCGTCTCCATCCAAATAAACAGACTTAATCCCCTGCCGCTTGAGTTCTAAAATAAGAGACTTCGCCTTGCTCCGTAGAGAAGAATATGTCTTGAGCGAATCTCTGGCGTACAACATGGCGCGTTGCGTGAAGACTGTCATGCCTTCGGGTGTTAGATCATATTTGAGGCGTGTGCGGTCGAGGCGCGAAACTTTAACCCAGCCGCGATGGATAAGGCGCTTGATATACCAGTTCACACTGCCGACAGCAATTCCAAGGCGGGCAGACAAGTTGGCCTGCGTCACCTTCGAATCCTGTGCAATTTCATTCAGGAGGGCATATTCGTGTTCTTTAATTTCAGTCATAATCTTCAGAATTCAGTTTCTGAATTCTCGCATGGAACTCCCCCATTGTCAAGGACAGTGCATGTTATTAAGCTATCCCAAGGATATATTCTCCGTAACTGTTGCCAGACAATACTTTTCCCAATTCACGTAGTTGCTCTTTTGTTATATATCCCATACGATACGCAATCTCCTCAGGGCACGAGATCATCAACCCCTGCCTCTGCTGAATGGCCTCGATAAACATTGCCGCCTGTATCAATGATTCATGAGTACCTGCGTCCAGCCAGGCGACGCCGCGGCCAAAAATTTTCGCCTTCAATTTTCCCTGTTCCAAATAAATTCGATTCAAATCGGTGATTTCCAATTCACCGCGCGCAGACGGCTTAACAGATTCAGCAAACTGCACAACGCGATTATCATAAAAATAAATTCCTGGAACTGCGAAATTCGATTTGGGGTTCGCCGGCTTTTCTGCCAGACTCAGCGCATTTCCCTGCTCATCAAATTCCACGATCCCGTAACGTTCAGGGTCGTTAACCCTGTATCCAAAAATGATCGCTCCATCAGTCAATGACGCGCACTCCTGCAACGTTGATGCCATGCCTTGTCCGTAAAAAATATTATCTCCCAGTATCAAACAAACCGGGCTATCCTCGATGAACTCACGTCCCACCAAGAATGCATCTGCCAAGCCGCGCGGCTCGGCTTGTCCGGCATACTCAAACTTCAAGCCCCATTGAGAGCCATCCTTCAAAAGTTCCTTGAAGGCGGGCAAGGCATCCGGCGTGCTGATAACTAATATCTCTCGGATCCCCGCCAGCATCAACATCGACAGTGGGTAATAGATCATTGGTTTGTCGTAGACAGGTAACATTTGTTTACTGGTGGCAATCGTCAGCGGAAAAAGACGCGTGCCTTTTCCACCAGCTAGAATGATGCCCTTCATTTGGATTCACTCTCAGCGGCGCGCCAGGCGTAATTCTTCTGCATCCATTCTCCGAACGAACCGCCACTGGCCTGATCCACCCACTTCGGATTCGACAAATACCAATCAATGGTGCGACGTAACCCCGCTTCAAACCCGATCTCTGCCTGCCAGCCCAACTGACGCGTGATCTTCGCTGAATCGATCGCGTAACGACGGTCGTGACCCGGGCGGTCTGTAACAAATTGAATCAGTTCCGCATAACTCTGCAAGCCGCGTTCGCGCAATTGAGAGATCTCCACAGGCGGTGCAACATCATCCAGAATACTGCAAATTTTATTCACAAGATTGATATTGTTCTGTTCATTGTTTGCGCCAATGGCATATTCTTCGCCCAGCGTTCCCTTTTCAAAGGCCAGCTTCACAGCCTTGCAATGATCCTCCACATAGATCCAATCTCGCACGTTCGAGCCATCTCCATACACGGGCAAAGGCTTGCCGGAAAGCGCATTCATGATCATCAACGGGATCATCTTTTCAGGGAATTGGTACGGCCCATAATTATTTGAACAATTGGTGATGATCGTCGGCAATCCATACGTATGATGATAGGCGCGCACGAAATGATCGCTGGAGGCCTTCGAGGCAGCATAAGGAGAATTCGGCGAGTAAGGAGTTTCCTCAGTGAAATAACCGTCCGCACCAAGTGAACCGAAGACTTCATCAGTGGAAACATGCAGGAACCGAAACTCGCTCTTCCTCTCATCCGAAAGGGCTGCATAATACGCGCGTGCAGCCTCAAGCAGGCGGTACGTACCGACCACATTCGTCTGAAT
>JAXIPJ010000454.1:0-4524 GCA_045402985.1 Anaerolineales bacterium | reverse complement strand
GAAGGGACCTATCCACTGCCCGAGGCACAATTGGACCGTTTCATGTTCAAGGTGCTTGTACCATATTCGCCGCTGGATGATGAAGTGGAAGTGTTGCGTCGTTATCATCAGGGTTTCGACGCGCATGACCTGCAAGCCGCGAATTTGAATCCTGTATTGACGGCGAAACAAGTCGTTGAGATCCGCGAGTCGATTCGGCAGATCGTTGTGGAGGAAGGCATCCTTACATATATCGCGAAGATCGGTGTGGCAAGCAGGAAATCACCGGATATTGTGTTGGGAGCCAGCACGCGCGCAACGACGCATGTTTTATTAGCCGCAAAGACCTTCGCTGCATTGCAGGGACGAAGTTATGTGATACCGGATGACGTGAAGTTCGTAGTGCCGCCGGTGTATCGACATCGTATTCTTCTCAAGCCTGAGGCAGAGATTGAGGGATTGGATGCGGATTCTGTGATTCAAAGAGTCTTGGGAAGTGTTGAAGTGCCGCGATAAAAGGATGAAGGATGAGAGATGAAGGCGGAAAATATGGAAGAGCAACTGCCACTTGATTTAAAGGTAAGAACAAAACAGTTTGCTTTACGCATCATTCGACTCTATACCTCCTTGCCAAAGACGACTGAAGCTCAGGTTATTGGCAAACAAGTTTTGCGTTCAGGTACATCAGTTGGAGCGCAATACCGTGAGGCACAACGTGCCAAGTCAGACGCGGATTTCATCAACAAGGTTGAAGGTTCTTTACAGGAACTGGATGAATCCGGTTATTGGCTCGAATTACTCAAAGACTCAGGGATACTCTCTGCAGAAAAACTAAATCCGCTCCTAAAGGAGACCGATGAATTGACTGCGATATTTGTGACTATTGTCAAGAAAGTCAAAAACAAACGGGCAAATCGTTAATTTCAGCCTTCATCCTTCTGATTTCATCCTTTATGTTACCGACCACTCGCGCTCTACTGTTGATATTGATCACTGCTCCCATCATGGCGTTGGGGGCTTGGTTGCCCTTGACGGAATGGGTCGCGTGGGGATATGCGCTGTTTGTTATTTCAATGATGTACATTGACTGGCGCATGGCGGGGGACATCAAACAATTTGATCTCACGCGTGAGCATGATAACAAGTTGTCACTGGGGGCCGAGAATCCTATACGTGTCAGCTTGAGGAATCGTTCGTGGCGAGGAGTCAGCTTCACGGTCCGCGATGAGGCGCCGGAGTTGTTCAAGATCGAAACGCGGACGATGGAAGGTCACGTTGTGCCGCGCGGCACGTGGGAGCATATCTATCATGTGCGTCCGTTGCGACGCGGTGATTATCAGTTTGGCGATCTGACTCTGCGCTGGCAGGGTCCGCTTGGGCTTGTTATTCGTCAAGCAAAGGTGGACGCGAAAGAGCCGGTGAAGGTCTATCCGAATCTGTTGGATGTGCGGCGATATGACCTGCTGTTGCGTCGCAATCGTTTGCAGGAGATGGGTTTGCGGACGACCAGGCAATTCGGCGAAGGGACAGAGTTTGAGCGCCTGCGTGAATATCTGCCGGATGACGAATACCGTCGCATCAATTGGAAGGCTACCGCTCGGCGGAACTTCCCGGTGACGACTGAATATCAAACGGAACGCAGCCAGCAGGTGATCGCGGTGCTGGACACGGGACGCATGATGCAAAGCCCGGTAGCGGATATTGCGAAGCTGGATTATGTGGTGAACGCAGTGCTGCTGTTGACGTACGTAGCAACGGGCAAAGGCGACCGCGTGGGAATGCTAAGTTTTGCAGATGATGTTCAGCATTATCTTAGCCCGCGGCAGGGACGCGGGCAGTTCTATCGCATGTTGGAGTTGTTGTATGCAGTGGAACCGCAGCCTGTGGAACCGAATTATCGCAAGGCACTAGCGTATCTGGCGGTGAAGCAGAGACGCCGCGCGCTGGTTGTTGTATTTACTGATTTGACCGGTGGCGCGAGTTTGAATTCTCTGGTTGGGCAAATGTCCATGCTGGCGCGCAGCAGCCTGCCGTTACTGGTGACGATCAGTGACCCGGACGTGGTGGGTGCATCGCAGATGAAGCCGGATGATTCTTTGGGCGTCTATCAACGTGCCGTGGCAAGTCAGTTGCTGGATGAGCGCCGCGTAGTGTTGGATTCGCTCCGCCAACGCGGGGTGCTGACTCTGGATGTACCCGCCAATCAGCTTTCGATGTCCGTGATCAACCGGTATTTGGAGTTGAAGGGGAGAATGCAGCTATAGTTTGGCTGCCAAAGAGAAGTCTTTTGACTACAAGTTATCTAAAAAATGTCACCCTGAGTGTAGCGAAGGGTCTCTATCGCCGAAAGTAAGAGACTCTTCGGTCGCAAAGAACACTCCCTCATAGTGACATGGTTTTTTTGAGACAAGTTCTAATTATTTGTTTTGTTTTTTCTTTTCCCTCCCTGCCAGCAGCAAATAACTATACAGAAAAATCCCACTCACGATTCCTGTGATCCACTTGACGGGGATGGCGATGTCTTCATTCGGTGAAATGAAGCCTTCGATTGTCCCCGCGACGACGAGCCACGGAACCGCGCCGAGTAATAGATAAACCGCTTTGCGCGCGGCCTGGGCGAGGGCATCGCGGCGGCGCAGGAGACCTGGTTTGAGGATCGCCCAACCCAACATGAGTCCCGATCCGCCGGCGATGAAGATGATGCTCAGTTCGATGACTCCGTGCCCAATGACGAAAGTCCATAGCTCGAAGCCGATCCCATGAAAGAAAGTGAGTCCCGTTAGTGAGCCAAGCATCAACCCATTGAAGAATAAGACCCACAGAGTCATTAATCCCGCGGTCAGACCGCTGGCGAATGCCAGGAATGAGACGCGGATATTATTCTGCATGATGAATGCTGAAGTGTAAGGGCGTTCCTCCACAGGAATGTCGATCCATAACTTCTTGTCTTCCACAGTGGTGATCAGTGATTGTGCGCTTGCCGGCAATAGGTATGTGACCGTCTCAGGCCGTGTATAGACACTTACGCCCGAAACAATTGCAGGGATAATGAAGAACAGCGCCGCAATCAAGGTGAAGATCCATGTTTCGCGGAAGAGGCGCGGGAAGCCTATGGTTGCGAACTCCCACAGGCGCTTCAGCGCCAGCGGCTCACTGCGATACACCACCGCGTGGGCGCGTGCCACAAGTTGATTCAAATAGGCTGTGATCTCACTGCGTGGAAAATCGCGTTTTGCCAGTGCCAGGTCAGAGGTGGTGGCGCGATAGAGGCGCGCCAGATCACGCACTTGTGATTCGGAGAGCCGGCTCATATCCCTCTGGCTTTGGTCCAGCAGGTGACTTAAGGTTTCCCAATCGCCTCTTCGAGACTGGTAAAATTCATCCGTACGCATCAATGAATTATACATGAGCACACCAGAAGAAATCCTTGATATTCACACCCCCGAAAATGTAGCCTTTGGTTATCAGGTGGCGGGCATTGGTTCGCGGTTCATGGCGGCGATGGTTGATACAGCTATCATCCTTCTGTTGCAGTTCGTAGTGCTGGTCGCATTTTTTGCCATCCTAAATGTATCAGGAGGCGACCTGTCAGTTAACCAATTGGCGCCATGGGTGATCGCGGTGCTGGGCCTGGTGGCTTTCCTGTTTTTTTGGGGATATTACATTTTCTTTGAGATGTTATGGAACGGTCAATCGCCCGGGAAACGCTGGATGGGTCTGCGAGTCATTCAGGCGAATGGGACGCCCATCACACTATCTGAATCGCTCATCCGCAACCTGGCGCGCCTCGTGGACCTGTTGCCGGCCGCCTATGGAATCGGCATTATCACCATGTTTATCGATCAACAATCGCGGCGTCTGGGTGATCTCGCCGCTGGCACACTCGTTGTGTACGACCGCGCGCCCATCTCCATTCAGTCGCTTTCAGTGAATCGCATGGTCAACTTTAAGACGCAGGGGCTGACCAGGGTCTCTATTGAGGGATTCCCCATCGAACGGCTGACGAACGATGATCTTAATCTGATTGAGGGATTCCTTCTGCGCCGCGCCCAGTTGACTCATCGTGAGGCGCTTGCCATCCAGATCCTCAACACGTTCCATCAACGCCTCGGCCTGCCTCTGCCTACGATGAGCCGCATCGAAGCTGAAGACACTCTCGTGGCGATCATGCAAGCCATGCAAAAACGTAACGAAGAATGATATAAGAGGTAACATGACAGTGGAAGAAACAACCAACAATAACAACAAACGAATATGGATCGGGGTGGGTGCTGCCGCTCTATTTTGCCTGTGTGCGGTGGTTGCAGCGACCTTCACTTTCTATAAAGTGGGCCAGCGCGTGCAGGAAGGGATGAAGACCGATCCCGAATCCGCCTCACAGGCTGCACACGCCATTGTAGATTATGAACTGCCAGCGGGTTATCAGGAACAAATGTCAATGGCGTGTGCAGCCTGTGAAGCAGATTCAGGATCGGTCTTCATTCCCTCCTGCACGCGTTGCCCTACTTGATAGAAAGTAAAGATTGCCGCTGCCACCGCACATAG